>DAOUBO010000509.1:0-2219 GCA_034432695.1 Anaerolineae bacterium
CTGTCCGTCTTTCAGTATCCTCGGTCGGATCGTGGGCACTGCAACTTGCGAACGGCCAGTTTGTTCCTCGCCACCTCTTGCCCGGTATCCCTTTCAGTATCCTCGGTCGGATCGTGGGCACTGCAACGGGCTTGGAACGAGCCCGCAGGGGTGCCGACTGTCCGTCTTTCAGTATCCTCGGTCGGATCGTGGGCACTGCAACTGGGCGGACAGGCTGTCCCAGTCCCGGATGGTATACCCTTTCAGTATCCTCGGTCGGATCGTGGGCACTGCAACCGATAATCTCTCTCCACCCCATCTCGCTCCCCGGGGATGCTTTCAGTATCCTCGGTCGGATCGTGGGCACTGCAACCGAGGCGGCGGCCGACTGGATTGGGGAGCGGCTGACTTTCAGTATCCTCGGTCGGATCGTGGGCACTGCAACTTCAACCCTACCTGCCAGAGATAGTGCGTCAGGCAGTTATCCTTTCAGTATCCTCGGTCGGATCGTGGGCACTGCAACTAATTCTCCGGGGTATGCGCTCGTGATTTTGCCAACAGATGCTTTCAGTATCCTCGGTCGGATCGTGGGCACTGCAACAAGGTATCTGTTCGCATTTCCCTGTCGGGAGAGAACCTTTCAGTATCCTCGGTCGGATCGTGGGCACTGCAACAGGTGGTGCTGAGCGGGTATCCCACGACAGGGTGTATTTCTTTCAGTATCCTCGGTCGGATCGTGGGCACTGCAACCCTACATACTCCTAACGCTCCGGGAATATAGGGGGCAAATGGCTTATAAAAGTTGCAGTGCCCACGATCCGACCGAGGATACTGAAAGGGCTCCGGCCAGTAGGCGCCGGTGGCGTCAATCTCCGTTGCAGTGCCCACGATCCGACCGAGGATACTGAAAGGGAACAGCCGTTAGGGGTTAGTTGTCAGGGGTTAGTGTTAGAGGCTGGCCGCCAGTGTGGTACTTTTGCCCCAGGCAGGGCGGGTTTGGGGAGCAGGGGAATAGGCGGTAGGCGATGAGCGATAAGCGATATGCGATATGCGATATGCGATACGCGATACGCGAGTTGCAGTGCCCACGATCCAACCGAGGTGGGTCGGATTGCTAATCCGACCTACAGGTGTCGCAGTGCCCACGGCCTGAGGGTACTGAAGGGTCGGGCTGACAATCCGACTTACCCGCAGTTGTCAGGGGTTAGTGTTAGAGGTTGGCCGCCAGTGTGGTACTTCTGTCCCAGGCAGGGCGGGTTTGGGGAGCGGGGGAGTGGGCGGTAGGCGATGAGCGATACGCGATACGCGATACGCGATAAGCGATACGCGATAAGCGATACGCGATAAGCGATAAGCGATAAGCGATACGCGATACGCGATAACCAACCGAGAATCCCCAAAGACAGGCGGAGCGGGCCTTTCGCTCCGCTATCTTTTGTTGATCTGAAAGTGCCTGACGCGCGCTGCCGTATCTGTGCGTCGGTCAGGGCAGACAGTTACCTTAAGCCCCTCGCAAGATGAATTTGCGCTACGAGGTCGGCCTGCGCCGACCCTGGCCAGAGTTAGCGCGATCTTAATTTATCTGCGAAAATCTGCGTGGATCTGCGTCCAGAATCTCTGCGCCCTCGGCGGTAAGTTCCTGCAGGAAAAATGTCGGTAGACCGCATCCTCGCCATAGATGTCGGCGCCGGGACCCAGGACATCCTGCTCTGGGAGGCCGGGCAGCCGATGGAGAACAACGTCAAACTGGTCCTCCCCTCCTGGACGACCGTCCTGGCCCGTCAGGTCCGGCAGGCAACGCGGGAGGGACGGCCCCTCTTTCTGACCGGCAACCTGATGGGCGGCGGGCCCGTCGTGAGCGCCATGAAGCGCCACCTGGCCGCAGGATACCCTGTCTACGTTACCCCGCGCGCCGCGAAGACGATCCGGGATAACCCGGAGGAGGTGCAACGGCTGGGCTACACCATCGTGGAGGAGCCGCCGGACCTCCCCAACCTGCTGACCCTGCGCACGCGCGATGTGGACCTGGAAATCCTGGCGCAGGCGCTGGCCCCCTTCGGGGTGACGCTCCCTGAGACCGTCGCCGTCGCCGTCCAGGACCACGGGGAGTGCCTGGAAGGGTCCAACCGGCGCTTCCGGTTCCTCCTCTGGCGGGAGTTTGTGGAGAGCGGCGGGGAGATCCTGCGCCTGGCCTATCGGGAGCCCCCGCCCCACTACACCCGCATGCGCGCCGTTCAGCA
>DAOUBO010000510.1:0-2673 GCA_034432695.1 Anaerolineae bacterium
CCTGGGTGGAGCGGATCTTCAACCGGGGGCCCGTCGCCGCCGACGGGACTGCCGGGACGGTCAACAACACCGCCTACAACCTGAACGCGCCCTACGCGGTCCGCTCCGTCCCCTCCTACCGCCAGATCGTGGACGTAGGGGACTGGTCCCGGTCGCTCTCCATGCATACCACGGGGCAATCGGGCCACCCGTTCCACCGCCACTACGACGATATGATTGACCCCTGGCGGAACCTTCAGTACCACCCGATGCTCTGGGAGCGGGCGGAGGTGGAGGCCCAGGCGGAGGGCGTCCTGCGGCTGGAGCCGTGAAGGGCGGACGCAGATGCGTGAAGGGCGGACGCAGATGAACGCAGAAGACGCAGATTTTCTTTGAAGGAGGGGCTTTTCGGCCCGAATGATGCCGCTTTTAGCGTAGCGCAGGCTATTAGCCTGAAAAGATTCCACCTGCGCGGTTGACCCGGATCATCCCGGCCCGGAGGCTCTTTTCAAAAAACCGCAAAGGGCGCAAAGAGCGCAAAGAAACTACAAAAATCTTTGCGTCCTTTGCGTTCTTTGCGGTGAAAGCGAGGCGAACCGCACAGGTGAAAAAGAGTTTTTACCGCCGAGGCGCAGAGTGCGCAGAGATTAAGTTGTTCATGTAGAACTCTGCGCTCTCGGCGCCTCTGCGGTGAGTTTTGCAGTGAAGTCAGGAGAAGCCAATGCCTTCATCCGAAAAACCCAACGGCCGGGCCCTGGGCTGGGAGCCCATAGAGACCCGGTATCCCTACACCTTCCGGATGTTCCGCGTCCGGGAGGACATCGTCCGCTGGCCCGACGGGGAGATTCGGCCCTTCGTCTACGTGGAGGCCGCCGGGGCCGTCTGGGTGGTGCCCGTGACCGCCGACGGGCAGGTCGTCCTCATCCGCCAGTTCCGCTACCTGATAGACGACTGGTCGTGGGAGGTGCCCGCCGGGGGCTTCCACGACTTCCAGGGCTCCCCGATAGACCTGGCCCGGCACGAACTGGCGGAGGAGGTGGGCGGCGAGAGCGACGATTGGGAGTACAGGGGCTTCTTCCGCACCGGCGCCAGCCTCTTTGACCAGGTCGGGCACATCGTCCTGGCCCGCAACGTTCGGCTCTGCCGGGAGCCGCAGCCAGAGCCGGGGGAGATCATAGAGGTCCACCCCGTGCCGGTCCCCCGCGCGCTGGAGATGGCCCGCAACGGCGAGATTCTGGACGTCCACAGCGCGCTGGCGCTGCTGCGCTGCGAGGGGGACCTCATAGAGGTCTTCAGAAACAGAGGGACGGCCGTGCCATGAGCGCGGAAACGCCGATCCGCAGGCCCATACCCGATGGCTGGATGCCGACCCGAAGTCTCCTATGCGGCGTCCTGCTCGGCCTCTTCCTGATCCGCCTGGCGTTGGAGGGGATCGGGCAGCCGTTGCCGGAGGGGGTCATCGTGGGAATGGCCGCTCTGGCCGCGGTGGTGGGAGCCCTGTTCTGGAGACGGTTCGCGCAGCGCCGCCCGTTATGGCCTTTCCTGCCCGTGCTTCTCTACATCTTCTGGCCTCGCCACTCACCCTGGACGGGTGTGAGCCTGGCCTTCCTGGCGGTGTTGCTCTGGCTGTTGACTCGCCGGTGGGGGGGGCACGTTCTCTCCATTGAAGGGTTCGTGGACGCAGTACTCTTTATCGGCGCCTTCACTCTCTATGGAGCCACGGTCGCTCGCGACGTTCTCCCCGCCGACAGTGGAGAGTTCCAGATGGTGGCTGCTCTTCTGGGCGTTGCCCATCCTCCCGGCTACCCGCTCTACACGCTGGCTGGACACCTCCTGATCTGTTTGATTCCTGCAGGCACGCCGGCTATACGGCTGAGTGTGCTGAGCGCGGGCCTGGCGGCAGGGACCCTCCTGCTGGTGGCGCGGGCAGCCCGTTTCTGGGCCCGCTCCCTCGGCGCTTCTCCCGTGATCTCCCTCGGCTCCGGCCTGGCTGCCGCGCTGGCCCTTGGCGCTTCCACAACCTTCTGGGCCCAGGCCACTACCGCTAACATCCGGATGCCAACCCTCTTCTTCGGCGCGCTGGCCCTGCGCGCGCTGGCCGGTTTTGCCCTCCACCGTCTGGGGGGCGCGGTAGGTGATGGTGACGAAGGTATGGAGCGCCCAGCCGCCCACCAGCAGCAGGAACAGTTTTCGCTCGCGCCAGAGGAGCGCCAGACCGCCCAGGATCGCTGCGGCCAGGACCGGCGCGGGGAACTGAAAGCCGAAAAGGGTCGGGACCAGAGCCAGGCGGCGGGGCAGATCGCGGGGATTGGCAAAGGCGAACATGTCTCCGGCGAACCCGCGCGCCGTGACGTGCCAGAGGAAGCCCTGAAGGGTGTCCAGGTCAGGCGGGGCGAGGGGCGCGCCGCGCGCGCCCTGGATGGGCAGGTAGGCCTGGGGCAGGAGCGCCGCGGCCAGGAAAACCAGCGCCGGCCGCCACCAGCGGCGAGGGCGAAGGAGGCCTGAATCCACCAGAACAACGTACAGCACGAAGAAGAAACCGATGAAGGCCAGGGAAGGGTGATGCCCGATGCCCAGGCCCAGCGCGGCAGCCAGAAGGTAGACCGCCCGCTCCCGACGGCAGAGGGCAAAACCGGCCAGCGCGCGCAGGGCCAGCGCGCCGAAGAAGAGGGTTGGCATCCGGATGTTAGCGGT
>DAOUBO010000511.1:0-4033 GCA_034432695.1 Anaerolineae bacterium
TCATAGGCGCTAACTGACCTTGTAGCGCAAGATTCACCTTGCCTATCGCGCCACGTAGCGCGAGATTTATCTTGCGTGCCTCGCAAAATGAATTTTGCGTTACTGCCTGTGGCGCGAGATTTATCTCGCCATCGCGCCACACCACAAGATGAATCTTGCGCCACACGGGATCGGCCCAGGTAAAGGCGACCTGCTGGTCGCCCCCGATCTGGGTGACCTGCTGCTCGCCCCCCCAATCCGGGCGACCTGCTGGTCGCCCCTACAGTTGGCACTGGGGGGGCCGGCCGCATCCGCACCGCCCTTAAGTGAACGCCTATGCTCCTCCACAGGGAGGTGGTTTTCCGTTACGGCGGCTTTGCTGCCGCCTCCTGAACCTCGCCCTGTTTCCCTAACGCGGCTCTCTGGCGCACAGCCTCAAAGAGCAGAACGGCGGCAGCGATCGCCGTGTTCAGGGAATCCACCCCCGCCGCCATCGGAATCGCGATGGTTGTGCCGGCCAGCGCTCGCGCCTGCTCCCCTGCGCCCTCCGCCTCCCCACCCACGATGAGCGCCGTCCGGCCCGTCCAATCCACATCGGTGTACACAGCCTCTCCCCCCGCGTCGGCCAGATAGACCCGACACCCGGCGACCCGGCGGGGGATTTCCCCCCAGTCCGCGGCCAGGATAGGGAGGTGGAAATGGGCTCCCATTCCGGCCCGAACCGCTTTGGGATGGGTCGCGTCCACCGTCCCCGGCGCCAGGATAACCCCCTCCACCCCTGCAGCCCACGCGGCCCGCAGGATGGTCCCCAGATTTCCGGGATCCCGGACCCGGTCCAGAATGAGCGCGAGGGTGGGAACGGAGGGAAAGGGGAGGTCGGGAATGGGGACAACGGCCAGCAGGCCCTGGGGAGTCCCGGTATCGGAGCAGGCTTTCATTACCTCCGGACTGACCTCTTCGCAGGGAACACCGGCCGCTTCCCAGCGGGAGAGCAGGGGTTGCGCCCTCTCGTTCTGGCGGGCCGGATCGGTGTAGAAGACGAGATGGGGTCGGATACCCGCGCGCGCGACCTCTTCGCAGAGGCGGAGGCCCTCTACGACAAACCGCCGTTCCCGCTGACGGACCCGTCGCCGCTCCTGGAGCGCTCGGACCAGCCGGACACGGTCGTTTTTCAGGCTGGTGATCATCCTGGGAATAGTATACCGGAACGATGGCGGATGTCAACCCGGGAGGGGTCGGGCATCAGAACAACCGCAGTTGCTCCGCCTGGGGGGGCGGCTGATACTCCGCAACCTGCTCCGCCTTCGCCAGCACCTCCGGAATGCGCCGGAAGTCTTCCTCCACCGTCCGCCGCAGGGAGGGCTGATGGAGCGCGGCCGCAGGATGGTACAGCGGATAGCAGACCCACGGGCCGACCCGCTGGGGCTGCCCGTGGACGTCGGAGATGCGGGCCCGAGGGAGGAAGTGGGCCATAGAAAACCGCCCCAGCGTCACCACCAGTTTGGGACGGATGACCGCCAGTTGCCGCTCCAGGTAGGGGCTGCAGGCCGCAATCTCATCGGGCAGGGGGTCCCGATTCTGAGGGGGCCGGCATTTGACGATGTTGGTGATGTAGACGTCTTCCCGGCGCAGGCCGATGGAGGCGAGCAGTTCCTCCAGAAACTGCCCGGCCGCCCCAACAAAGGGACGGCCCTGCTGGTCTTCGTGGAAGCCCGGCGCTTCCCCGACGAAAACGATGGAGGCATCTGCCGGCCCCTCGCCTGGCACCGCGTGTGTGCGTCCCCGGTGCAGCAGGCACAGCGTGCAGGCCCGAATCTCCGCCGCGATCTGTTCCAACCTGGTCATCCGGCACCTCCGGTTTGCTCCAATCTGGCTTCTACGGTCTTCCGCATCTCCCGGAGACGGGCGATATTTTCCTCCAGAAGCGGTCCCAGGGCCATCGCCCAGGCATCTTCTCCATCCCGGTAGTAACCCGGGTAGCGGCCGATGCGCTGGAAGCCGACGTCGGCATATAGTTTCTGGGCCACACGGTTGGAGACCCGCACCTCCAGCGTGACGGTGCGCGCGCCGGCCGCGATGGCTTTCTCCAGCGCGACCAGGAGGAGGTACTTGCCCAACCCACGCCCCCGCCAATCGGGGTGGATGGCGAAGGTCGCGATGTGGGCGACTCCCGGGTGGAAGCGCATCCCGATGTAGCCCAGGATGGTCCCGCGCGCCGCCGACCGCCATCTTTTTCGCATCTGCTCCCACCACGTCGTCGGTTCCTCTACGGGCTGCGTCTGGAGGACGTAGAACTGAGAGTCCACGCCGTACCGGAGTTCGTGCCGATAGGCGGACTCTGGCCAGGGGGAACGGAAAGACCGGCGCTCTATTTCTATGACCTCCGGGAGGTCATCCTCTCGCATCGGCCGAACGACGAAACGGGGCATGAGCACTATCCGTCCACAGGGTGTTGCAGATACAGGGGGGCCAGAGCCGCAAGATCGTCGGTCTCTCCCTGGCGCAGGCGCTCCCAGGCCAGTTCCGCCAGGAATCCGGCCCGGCGGAAGCAGTGGGGAGGGGCCAGAACCGTCGCGCGCCCTTCCAGGCGGGCGAGGGCCTCCTGACCTCGTGTATCCACCTCCCCGCAGACCAGAAAGGGGGTGGTCAATCGGCGCGGGAGGTTCTCCCACGTTGTCAGGAAAGGGCCCTCCCTGCGCTGCCACCCCCGCCGCCACCGGTAGATCGCCGCACAGATGCGCCCTCGTCCTGCCTGGACCACCGCGACCAGCGGGCGACGGTCTCCACCCTGGGCCGCGGCGAGGATGTCCAGCGTGGGCACGCCGAGCAGGGGGATGCTCCGGGCCATACAGAGGCCCTTGGCAATGGAGAGCCCAATCCGCAGACCGGTGAAGGAGCCGGGCCCCAGCGCGACGGCGACCGCGATCAGGTCTTCCGGCCGTACCCGCAGGGTCTCCATCGCGGCCACCAGACGGGGGAACACCTGGGTGGTGTGCTCCCGGCCCGCCTCCCAGGTCTCCTCGTAGCGGAGGGCAGAGCCGTCGTGAAGCGCCAGGCTGGCGATGCGGGTCGCCGTGTCTATAGCCAGCAGCATCTCACCCACCAAAAACGGCGCGGCGCAGGGCCTGCAGGAGCGGGAGATACGCTTCCCCCTGGGCAGTGAAGAGCAGACGTCGGCGGGAGAAGGGGGAGGCTTCCGAACCCTCGTCGCCGGCGAACTCCAGGCGGACCCAGAGCCGCTGGGGCGGGAGAAGCCCCGGCGCCCGCTCGGGCCACTCTATCAGGACGACGGCTTCGGGGTCCTCCAGCCATTCCTCCAGCCCCAGGCCCTGCGCATCCGCCTCTCCCTGGAGGCGATAGAAGTCCACGTGGAGGAGCCGCTGCGCGTCGGTGGCCCGACGGTGCTCCCGGATGAGGACGAAACTGGGGCTAAGCAAAGGCGTCGTGGAGCCCCATCCCTCCCCGACCCCCTGGGCCAGGACGGTCTTTCCGACTCCCAGGGGGCCCTCCAGGCAGACGACCTCCCCGCCCCGCAAAAGTCGCCCCAGCCGGACGCCCACGCGGCGGGTCTGCTCCGCACCGCGAGTCAGGACTTCCAGGGAATACCGATCCAGAATCGGGCTCATGGTGGTATAATTCGGCGGAGAGAGGAGCAGGCCCCATAGGCGCTCACTTAAGGGCAGCGTGGAGGCGGCCGGCCCCCCAGCGCCAACTGTAGGGGCGACCAGCAGGTCGCCCGGATTGGGTATGACCAACAGATCGCCCTTAACGGCCGGCCCCCCCAGCGCCAACTGTAGGGGCGACCGGCAGGTCGCCTTTACCTGGGCCGATCCCGTGTGGCGCAAGATTCATCTTGTGGTGTGGCGCGATGGCGAGATAAATCTCGCGCTACAGGCGTAACGCAAAATTCATTTTGCGAGGCACGCAAGATAAATCTCGCGCTACGTGGCGTGATGGCGAGATAAATCTCGCGCTACAGGCAGTAACGCAAAATTCATTTTGCGAGGCACGCAAGATAAATCTCGCGCTACGTGGCGTGATGGCGAGATAAATC
>DAOUBO010000512.1:0-2045 GCA_034432695.1 Anaerolineae bacterium
GGGGGGGGGTGGGGCGGGGAGCGGAGGATCCCCCCCCGGCCGGCCGAGGTGGCGCGGAGGCCGGGGCGGCGCGATAGGCCGCGGCCAGTTCACGGGTCAGGTTCAGGTAGAACTCCCCGTACTGGACGGAGGGCTCTATCTGGGTGCCCTCCATCCACTCGTTGAAACTGGTGAGAATGACCCAATCGGCGCCGCTGGCGGTGGCCCCCTGCCAGCAACGGCGGTAGTACTCCCCGCCCGCGCGATCCCGGACAAAAGCATCGGCGCGCCCGGTGACCCGGTCGTCATAGCCGGGCATCACCGTCGCCACCCAGAGGGGCGCGCGGCCGTTCCGGCGGCCCCAGTCCCGCACCCGACTCCCCCATCGGACCAGGACGTCCTCCGGCGCCGCGCTCCACGCGACGCTGTAGAGATGGTTGCCATCAAAGACCCGCAGGTACTCCAGATCGGCCCCCTCCGCGATCCAGAGGCTCCGGCGTTCGGGATCCACTTCCTGCCGGATGGCCTCCCAGGTCTCCACCGGGAAGCGCTGCTGCCGCCAGAAGAAGACGACGGGGCGGCCTCCGACCCGCAGGTAGGCCGGGTGGGCCGCGTGGACGGTCAGCGCATGGCGCAGAGCGGTGACGACGTCCCCGACGGACCTGATGAAGGGGCTGGTAACCTCCAGGTCCACGGCGGCGAAGAAGCCGTGACGCTCAGCGATGTCCAGAAGGAGCGCAAAGTTCCCCTCGGTCTGGTTGTTCTGGGTCCAGGGGCCGTACCAGGACTGGACGAAGCCGTCTATCCCCGCGCTTTTCGCCCAGAGGACGTGGCGCTCCACGGCTAAGGGGTCGGTAGAGGCGTATGGCTGGGCCGGGAGGTCGGGAAGGCCCTTCTGCCAGGTGGCGGAATCGTACCAGGCGTAGTAGAAGGCCAGGATCAGACGTTCCCCCTGGGCCGCCGAGGGGGTTCGTCCCCAACCGCAGAAAAAGAAGAAGAGAGCGAGAAGGGGGAGGAAGCGTCTGGCCATGGGGCATCACATCCCGGTAGGAATGTCCAGAAAGACAGTCTCCAGGCCGAACTTTTCCTCCAGGTGTCGGGCCAGGGCTTTCAGGCCGACGGTTTCCGTCGCATAGTGGCCGGCGAAGAGGACGTTGAGTCCCCACTCGGCGGCGGAGTGGAAGGCACTGTGTCGGGTCTCGCCAGTGATGAGGGTATCCAGCCCCTCCGCTGCAGCCTGTTGCAGGAGGGAGGCAGCATCGCCGGAGACAACGCCCACCCGGCAGGCCTGAGGGCCGTCATAGGCCAGAACCCGGATGGGCGGGACGTTCAGGGCCTGGATAAGGCGGCCAATCAGGTTGGGAAGAGGGAGGGGTGGGTCCAGAACTCCTGCGACGCCGATGAGGACGCCGTGGTATTTGCCGAAGGGGCGGGTTTCCCGAAGGCCCAGCAGACGGGCCAGTTCGGCATTGTTGCCGACCTCGGGATGGGCGTCCAGCGGGAGGTGGGCGGCATAGAGGTTGCACCCACCCAGGATGAGGGTCCGCACCCGCTGATAGAGGGGGCCCACCAGGCGGATCGGGCCTTCCCAGAAAAGGCCGTGATGGACGATCAGAAACTGGGCCCGCGTGGCGACGGCCTGCTCAAAAGCCTCCCGACAGGCGTCCACTGCAAAGGCGACCCTACGGACTTCCGCGTCGCCCTCCACCTGCAGGCCGTTCTGGGAGGCGTCCTCTATTTCCCGGACGCGCAGGTAATCGTCCAGATAGGCAACCAGTTCATCCCGCTGCATGGGTCGCTCCTTGGGCAAAGGTAGGGTGGCTGTCAAACACGAATGCCCCTATGGACTGGACTTTGGACAAATTTCTGGAATTACTGAGGGGATGGTTCAGAATAGGTTGACACTTTAACAACCACAGACTTGCCAAAGGTGGCCAATTCGGAGATACTCATAGCCATCAGTATCTTTTTCTGACGGGAGGTATCTGATGGCCGCATATCGCATCCCCGAATTTACTCCGGAGCAGCGCCTGGACGCTGCGTTGCAGCTGCTCGCCCCTGACCGA
>DAOUBO010000513.1:0-1946 GCA_034432695.1 Anaerolineae bacterium
CAGGAGGAGCGGGATCAGCCAGCCGGCCCGCTTCCCCACGGCCCCCCAGTCCACCGCCTCCACCACCTGCCCCACAAGCCAGCCCGAAAGCAGAGCCATAGGCAGGGTGATGTGGACGACCAGCCAGGGCATCTTCTCCCCGGCGTAGGAGTAGGCGAACCAGGAAAGGAAGGACCAGATGAGCAAATGACCAATGACAGAATGACCAATGACGGAATGGCCAATGACAGAATGACCAATGACAGAATGACCAATGACAGAATGGTCTGAGGGATTTGGGGGCGCGGGTTGGGGGGGACGGATACCGCTGCGGACGGCGTTGCGGACGGCGCGGGCCAGGAGGAGGAGGGTGGCAGAGAGGAAGCCCAGGAGGGGGAGGAAGTCGTAGAGGGGGAGGATGACCAGGTAGTAGAACCAGGGCTGACCGCCCCGCTGGACGCCGTGCTGCTCCAGCCAGTAGCCCAGGGAGCCGACCCAGCCGGAGGCGATGCCGGCGCCGTTGGTGAAGACGGTGGTGAAGAAGACCAGGAAGATACCGGTGTGGATGGCCGCGGCGACGGGCCAGCGGCGCCGGTCCCAGAGGAGGCCCAGGGCCCCCGCCGCCGCAATGGTCAGCGCCAGGATGACGCCGGAGTAGTAGATGGCGGGGGCGGTGTAGTCGGTGGGGTGCAACTGGGAGAGATGGAGCCAGAAGGGGACGCTCCCCAGGTGGGGGGAGCGCTCCCCCAGCCGGGCCGCCAGCCAGGCCGCGCCGTGGATGGGGAGCGGGCTGGCGAACGGCAGAGTGAGCGTGCCGATGAGGAAGATCAGGTCCAGGACGCGGTACTCCCTCCGGCGGGGCCAGATGCCGTAGAGGAGCGCGGCCGCGCCGACCAGGAGGGCGAGGACGGCCAGCCCGCCGCCCAGCCGGAGTGCCGGGTTCACCCGGCGGGCCAGGCCCACCGCCAGCAGGATCAGCCCCACCACCAGCCCGACCAGCGCGCCGACGAAGGCTGTCTCGGCCCCCCGGCGGTCCCACCGCTCCCGCGTCGCCTGGACCACCAGCAGGCCGACCAGGAAGAGGCCGAAGATGGCGGTGTAGATGAAGGCGACCTCTTTGGTGGCGAACATCAGGGAGAGCGCGGCCGCCAGGATGTAGAGGTGGCGGTCCCGGCCCTCCTCCAGGTAGCGGAACATGGCCCAGACGACCAGGACGGCCCAGAGCGCGGCGGGGATGTCGTGGCGGATATAGCGGGAGTAGTAGGTGATGGAGGGGGAGATGAGGAGGAGGAACGATGCCGCCAGCGCGCCCCACCGTCCCAGCCAGCGGCGCAGGAAGTACGGGAAGGCCACCAGGACGGTCCCCATAATGGCGATCGGCAGCCGGGCCGTGAAGTCGCTATCGCCGAAGAGGAAGTAGGAAAGGGCCACCAGGTGGAAGTCCAGGGGTCCGTGCATCATCGGGTTGTGCTGGAATCCCAGCCCGGCGTAGAGGTCCCAGGAGAACTTGCAGTGGAGGCTCTCGTCGTGGCTCTGGACCCGGTAGCCCAGCATGACCAGCCGGGAGACCAGGCAGACCAGGACGATCAGGAGGTACAGACCCTGCTCGCGGGTAAGCGGGATGCCGTTCAGAAGGGGTCGGTCCAGCCAGGATTGAGGTTCGGGTTGGGTCATTTCCCTGCTCCGATCTCGGGATGGCTCTGCGGCGCGCAGAGGGCGCGGAGGGCATCGGCCGACCCCGATTCCGCCACCACCGTCAGGACATCGCCGGGGAGGAGAACGGTGTCGCCGCGCGGGATGAGGACGCGGCCTCCCCGCCGGACGGCCGCAATCAGCGCGTCGCGTGGCCAGCCGACTGCACGGACCGGCTGCCCCGCGCAGGGAGCGCCCGGCTCCACCTGGATTTCCTCCACCTGGGCGCCGCTGACGATGCCCAGGCGGGCCTCCTGGGCCCGGTGGTGCAGGGC
>DAOUBO010000514.1:0-6003 GCA_034432695.1 Anaerolineae bacterium
CTCTTCCCTTCCCCCCCCCCCTCCCTCACCCCCGCCCCCCGCCGATGCAACAACCGCTGTGAGTTCTGCTTCGTCTCTCAGATGCCGCGGGGGCTGCGTCCTTCCCTCTACATCAAGGACGACGATTACCGCCATTCCTTCCTCTTCGGGAACTACATCACCCTGACCAATCTGACGGAGGAGGACTGGGCACGCATAGAGGAGCAGCATCTGAGCCCCCTGTACGTCTCCGTCCACGCCACCGACCTGGACATCCGTCGCCGCATCCTGGGCAACCCCCACGCCCCCGACGTAATGGAGCAACTCCGTCGTCTGGCCCGGATGGGGGTTGAAGTCCACACCCAGCTGGTCCTGGTCCCCGGCCTGAACGATGGCCCACACCTGGATCGGTCCATCGGTGACCTGGCGGAACTCTACCCGGCGGTCCGCTCCGTCAGCGTGGTCCCCGTCGGGCTGACGAAGTTCCACCGAGGCGGGTGCCGGCCGTATACCCTGGAGGAGATGGAACAGGTCTGGAGGCAGGTGACGGCCGGGCAGCGTCGGCTGCGGCAGCGACTGGGCGTCCGTTTCGCCTATCTGACGGACGAGTGGTATCTCCGGCTGGGGAAGCGCGTTCCCTCCCGCGCGGCCTACGACGGGCTGGACCTGCGGGAGAACGGCGTGGGGCTGGCACGGGCGCTTCTGGATGCCTGGCCCCGTCTGCGTCGGACCCTTTCCCGCCTGGGCGCCCCTCAGACCTGGGTGACAGGGATCCTCGCCGCGCCGCTCCTGGCCTCCCTTGCCGAGGACTTCGCCGCCCACACCGGCCTTCGGGCAGGCGTCCTCCCCGTCCCCAACCGCTTCTTCGGGGAGACCGTGACCGTCGCTGGCCTCCTGACCGGACAGGACATCGTGGCCCGCCTGCGGGAACGGCCTGCGGAGGGCATCGTCGTCCTGCCGGAAGTGGTCTTCCGGGGCCCCGCCGGCCAGACGCTGGACGAAATGCGGCCTGAAGACATCGCCGCGGCGGTGGGGAGGGAGGTCTACGTAGCCCGTGAGGCGTGATGCATGAAAGGATTGCTCTCTCCACCCGAACCTGCTATAATACTGCGCGGATGCAAGACCCGCCAGAGGAGCCACCCGTGTTGCAGGATCCGACCGCTTCCATAGTCCAGACCTTTTTCCTGAACCGGGAGTGTTTTGACCCCCTTGTCCGGAACAAGTCTATAGAAGACCTGGTTGGCGCTCTGAAGGACATCCTGAACCTCTATGCAAACGACAAGAATTCCTCCACACTCCGTGAGTGGGTTGTCCTTCGTGTTGCAGGATGCCATCAGCAGCCGGGGAAAATCGGCTATAACGGATACAAGGACGATGCACCCTACGAAGTGAAGCCCCGCAATGTGCGGTTAGATGAGCGAAAACGCCGACTGAATGGCGACGGGAATTTCACCGATTTCACCTACGAACGCCTGGAAAAATACCTGCAGGACGGATTACGTGTGCTGGTTGCGGGTTTCGTAGATGGAAATCTTCTGTACGTGATAGAAGTCCCAATGGAGAGCCTCCAGCATGCTCTGAGACGGCAATTAGACCAAAAATTCCGGGAGGGCCGTCCTGCTGGCGTGTTCTTGCGAGGCGCTCGCTTCTCGTTCCGGGACTATAAAGACGACGCTCGCGTTCGGTGCCTGTTTCTGCATCCTCGCTGGCACGACTATCAGGAATACCTGACCGGGCCTTTCCGGTCGTATCTGGAAAGCCTGGCGAGGGGAAATGGGGATGTCCCTGCCGACGGAAGTTCTGAACACCATCCTGGTCGGTGATACGCTAACGCTGCTGCGCCAGTTACCGGACGCCTTTGTGGACGTCACGGTGACTTCGCCGCCGTATAACAAAGGCGAACGGGATCGGGGATGGCTGGTGGACAGGGTCGTCTACGAAGGGGCTCGGGATAACAAAGACGAGACAGAATACCAGACAGAGCAAATCGCTGTACTGGATGAGATCTACCGGCTCACCCGGCCTGGAGGCTCTTTCTTTTACAACCACAAGATTCGCTGGATTCGCGGCCGCCTGTTGCACCCGTACGAATGGGTCAGCAAGTCCCGCTGGATTCTGCGGCAGGAGATCATCTGGCATCGGAGAATTGCAGCCAATATCCGGGGCTGGCGGTTCTGGCAGGTAGATGAACGCATCTACTGGCTCTACAAACCCCGGTTTGAGGGAGATGTCATCGGCGAAGAATTGAACTCTCGCCACGCGATGTTCACCTCGGTCTGGGAAATTCCCCCGGAACGAGATCCACGCCATCCGAACCCTTTCCCCATAGAACTGCCAACCCGCTGCATCTATTCGGTTCTGGACGGCCAGAAAGGCGTTGTTCTGGACCCCTACTGCGGTATCGGGACGACCCTGGTGGCGGCCAAACTGCTGGGATGCGACTACCTGGGCATAGACATCAGTGAGGCTTACGCAGCCATTGCCAGAGAGCGACTGGATATGGCCGAGCAGGAGCGACCCCGTGTGGAAGCAGAAGTGGCCCTCCATGTTGTCCGAAAAACTTTCCGGGAACGTAAGGAGCGCGGGGAATGGGTCGGACGGTTTCATCAACAACGCCTGATGGGGGAACATCGGAGCCGGATTCACCAACTGCGCCTCCCGCACGACGAGGATTTTTCCTCCTGAAGGCTCCTTTCAGGGCCGCCTTTCATCGCGCAAACAGCAGGGGCACTTCCGGACAACGTTTGGCCTGAGCCCAGAGCACTTGGAAATCCCCCATCGGTTCGCCCATTCCCAGGACAAGGAGGAAACCCCGATGTCCATATCCGCTGCATCTGCACTGCGAGCCCAGACAGAACGCTACCTTCGGTCCTACTGCGAAACCTACCCTCCCTTCGCCGTCTGGTTGGGTTTCCACGAGTACGACGGCCGCCTCCCGGACCTCTCCCGTCGGGGTCTGGAGACCCGCCTGGCCGACCTGCGCCGGTTCCTGGCCGACCTGGAAGGGATAGATCCCGCCGACCTGGACGAGCAGGGCTGGCTGGACTACCAGGTGGTCCGCCACGAGGCCGCCTTTGAGGCCTTCGTCCTGGAGGACTGGCGGCGGCTGGAGCGGGACCCCATCCCCTACCTGGAGACGCTGGACGTCAGCAACTACATCCTGCGCAACTACGCGCCTCTGGAGGCCCGGGCCCGCGCGCTCCTGGCCCATCTGCGCGGCTTTCCCGCCGTCCTGGCCGCGATGCGGGAGAACCTGACCCGCCCGGCCCGGCCCGCCGTCGGAGTGGCGGCGCGCATCGGGCGGGGGCTGGCCTCGTTCCTGCAGAGCGACCTCCCCCTCGCGCTGGCGGGTCTGGAGGACACGGCCCTGCGGGCCGAACTGGACGAGGCCATCCGGGATGCGGTTCGGGAAGTGGAAGCAGCCATCTCCTGGCTGGAGAACGACCTGGCCCCCCGGGCGACCGACGACTTCGCGCTGGGCGCGGAGCGGTTCGCCCGAATGCTGGCCCTGAGCGAGGGCGTGGACCTGCCCCTGAACCGCCTGCGGGAGGTCGCCGAGGCCGATCTGGCCCGCAACAAAGCGGCCTATCTGGAGACGGCGGCCCGTCTGGGTGGCCCCGGCCGCGCGCTGGAGGACGTCATCGCCGAGGGAAAACGGCGCCACCCCACGCCGGAGAACCTCATCCCCACCGTCCGGCGGCTGGTGGACGACCTGCGCGGCATCGTCCTGGAGCGGGGCATCGTCTCCGTCCCCTACGACGAGAACTGCATCGTTGCCGAAACACCCCCATTCCTCCGCTACGCCTTCGCAATGATGTACAGCGTCGGCCCCTTTGAGACGCAGGCGAAGGAGGCCTACTACTACGTCACCCCGCCGGAACCGGACTGGCCGCCGGAGAAGGTGGAGGAATGGATGACGGCCTTCACCTACCACTCCCTGTGGAGCACCTGCGTCCACGAGGCCTGGCCCGGCCACTACCTCCACGGTCTCCACACCCGCAACGCCCCGTCGGCAGTGGCCAAAGCCTTCGGCTCCTACGCCTTCACCGAGGGCTGGGCCCACTACTGCGAGCAGATGATGTGGGAGACGGTCTGCCCCGACGACCTCTGGGCCCGGCTCGGCCAGTTGAGCGACGCGCTGCTGCGCAACGTCCGTTTCGTCTGCGCGCTGGGCCTCCACACCGGCGGGATGACCGTGGAAGAAGCGGCCCGCCGCTTCGCGGAGGACGCCTTCATGGAGCCCGCGACGGCGGAAGAGGAGGCGATCCGGGGCACCTACGACCCCCAGTACCTGAACTACACCCTGGGAAAACTGATGGTCCTGAAACTGCGGGACGACGTCCGGGCGCGAGAAGGGGAGAACTTTGACCTGCGCCGCTTCCACGACCGTTTCCTCTCATACGGCACACCGCCGATCCCCGTCCTGCGCCGGCTGATGCTGGGGGAGATAGGAGAAATTCTGTAGAGGGGCCTTATGCCTGACGGCTACTGGGGCAAAATCCTCTATGTGGACCTCTCCACCGGGGAGATTCGGGCCGAAAATCTTCCCGATGAGGTGTATCGCCGGTATCTGGGCGGATACGGCCTGGGTGCGTTCGTCCTGCACGACCGGATCCCCGCGGGGGCGGACCCCCTGGGGCCGGGGAACGTTATCGGCTTCGTACCGGGCATACTGACGGGAACGGGCGCGCTCTTCGGAGGCCGTTTTATGGTCTGTGCGCGCTCCCCCCTGACGGGCGCGTGGGGCGATTCCAACTGCGGGGGGAACTTCGGCCCCGCCCTTCGGGGCACCGGCTACGACGGCATCTTCATCTCCGGCCGGGCCCCCCACCCCGTCTACCTCTACGTGGATGGCGAACGGGCCGAGATCCGGGACGCCTCCGGCCTCTGGGGACTGGACACCCGGCGGACCGAGGAGGCCATCCGGGAGACCATGGGGAAGGACGTCCGGGTGGCCTGCATCGGCCCGGCGGGGGAGAAGCGCTCCCTGCTGGCCGCGATCGTCAACGACGGCGGACGGGTCGCCGGGCGGTGTGGGCTGGGCGCGGTGATGGGGGCCAAGAATCTGAAGGCCCTCGCGGTCCGGGGCAAAGCCCGCCCACCCCTGGCCCACCCGGAGGAATTCCGCCGGCTCACCGACGAGTACCGCCGCCTGTTCCGCCGCCCTCTGTCCCCCTGGGCCAGTCGGATCTCCGGCTTTCTCCTCCGCCTCCTCCCCTTGATGCGCCGGCTTCGGGTCCGACCCACCGGCGGCCCCGCCCAGGTCATCATAGACACCTATCGGCTCTACGGAACCGCCGCGGGCACCGCCGCACTGGTGGAACTGGGGGATACCCCCGTCCGGAACTGGACCGGCATCGGTTATCGGGACTTCCCCCTGCGCGTCGCGGCAGGGCTGAGCGACGAGGCGGTCATCCGGCACAAAATCCGGGGCTATGGCTGTGCTTCCTGCCCGGTGGCCTGCGGCGGCATCGTCCGTCTGCCCGACGGCGACACCGACCACAAGCCGGAATACGAGACCCTGGCCGCGTTTGGCCCCCTGCTCCTGAACCCGAGCCTGGCGGTAGTGATGGAGTGCAACCGCATCTGCAACCTCTACGGGCTGGACACCATCTCCGCCGGAGTAGCCGTCGCGTTTGCCACCGAGTGCGCGGAGCGGGGCTGGCTTCCGCCGGACCTGGCGGGAGAGTTGCCGCTGGCGTGGGGGAACGGCGAGGCCATTATGGAACTGACCGCGCGCATCGCCCGGAGGGAACCGGGCCTGGGGGAATGGCTGGCGGACGGCGTCCGGCGGGCCGTGGAGCAGTTAGCGCCCCAGGCACAGGAAGCCGCCGTCCACGCGGGAGGACAGGAACTGCCGATGCACCGGGGCCTGTACGAGCCAGGCGTCGCGCTGGGCTACGCGGTGGACCCTGCGCCCGGCCGCCACACCGCCACGCTCTCCGGGACAGTGGACCTGCCCCCCTTCGCGCCCTACTTCGCCGCGGCGGGGGGTCCAGCCGCCGGGCGGGGGCAGCACGCGGC
>DAOUBO010000515.1:0-3204 GCA_034432695.1 Anaerolineae bacterium
GGGGACCCCCGCGACGCCCAGCGCCCGCCCGACCACCTCCGGCGTGTAGACCCCGCGCGCGAAGAAGCAGACGACCAGGCTCGCCAGGACCTGTCGCCACTCCTCCTCCGCCCGCAGCGCGTCCGCCACTCCCTCCGGCGTCAGCGCCTCCCCCTTCGCCGCCGCGCGCTGGTCCAGGCTGTATCCGGCGCTGTCCAGGTGGCTGTGCCGCGCGCCGGTCAGGTAGGTCAGGTGGCAGCCGGGGCCGGTGTGGTAGCCGGGCATCTCGTTGCCGCCGAAGGCCAGCGCGAAGTCGGCACCGCCGTAGACCGACGCGGCGTGCTCCACCCCCCGCGCCAGGGCCCGGTAGAAGTCGTTGGGCGGGTCCACGATGCGCCCAATCGCCTGAACGTACGTCGCCCAATCTCCCCAGGACAGGGCCAGGCCGTCCGTCTCCCTGAGGGAAATCAGACCCCGCTCCAGCGCCTCCGTCGCCCAGGCCAGGACGACGCCCGTGCTCATCACGTCCAGCCCCACCGCCTCCGCCTCGTCCATCACCTGCAGCATCCCGGCGACGTCGGCGATCCCCAGCATGGAGCCGACGGCGTAGATGGGCTCGTGATCGTAGCCCACCATGACCGTCTTGTAGAAGTACGGGTCGCTGGGATACGGAAGGCGCAGCGCGGCCAGGTGGATGCAGGCGACGGGGCAGTGGGCACAGGCGACCCGGCGGCCCAGGTAGTTGCGGGCCAGGTTCTCCCCGGAGATAGCCTCCGCCCCCTCAAACCGGCCCGACTGGAGGTTGCGGGTGGGAAGCGCGCCGATACCGTCCAGCGGCAGGACGTTCATGGCGGTGCCCAGTTCGTGGTACTTCTGCATCAGGGGGGATTCCGTCGCCGCCCCAAAGACCGCGTCGTAGGCCTCCCGGTAGGCCTTCCGGTCGGCGAAGGGGAGCGCGCGCCGCCCGGAGACGACCAGCGCCTTCAGTTTCTTGCTCCCGAAGACGGCGCCCAGCCCCAGCCGCCCGAAGTGGCGGTAGGTCTCGGTCACGACGCAGGCATAGGTGACCCCCCGCTCCCCGGCCCGCCCGATGCGCATGATGGTGCGGACTCCTGCCCCGCGCTCCCGCTCCCGGATCACCCGCCCGACGGTCGCGCTGGAGCGCAGTCCCCAGAGAGCCGAGGCGTCCCGAAAATAGACGTTCTCGCCCTCCACGACGACGTAAACAGGGGTGGGGCTGGCGCCCCGCAGGACGATCGCGCCGTATCCGGCCATGCGGATGGCGACGGCGGAGCGGCCCCCGGCGTGGCTCTCGCCCAGGTTGCCGGTGTGGGGGGATTTGAACATGGCCACCGTCTTGGAGGCCATAGGAAAGAGCCCCACCAGCGGCCCGACGGCGAGGATGAGGGGGTTCTCCGGCCCCAGGGGGTCGGCGCCGGGCGGGCACTCCTCCTCCAGCAGGCGGATCGCGACGCCCGCGCCGCCCAGGCCGTCCTCAAAGAGGTCGGGACGGTCTTCCACCCAGAACCGGCGGCGGGAGAGGTCCACGTAGAGAATCCGGCGGAGAGGATCATCGGGAAGCATAAGGGCCTCCTGCGCAAGATGAAACCTGGCTCTTTGGGAATTGGCGTGGGGCGTTACCTGAATGTATCCTCACCCCTCCCCTCTCCTGACCTCCGGTCAGGAGAGTAGGGCAACTGCGAGCAGTTGCCCTACTCCATTATACCAGGGGGTTGGGGGTGGGGTGAGGTAACAGCCTGCTACGCCTGTTCCCTTTTTGGGGGCACGGTATTCCCTAACAACGCAAATTCCCAGAGCACTATTCGTTCGTAATGAGGCACGAAACGAAGTGAAGTGCCGTCGCTCGTAGTAAGGCACGCAACGCAGTGGAGTGCCGCCGTTCGTAGTGAGGCACGAAACGAAGTGCAGTGCCGCAAAGGGCGCCAAGAGCGCCAGGAGCCACAAACCCACCTCCATCCCCTAACGTTCGTTATCCGATCAGCCCCTGGATCAGATACCCCAGCCCCAGCAACAACCCGGTCAGCAGGTGGATGCGGATGGTCAGCGCGTTGGCCGGGGTCAGTTCGCGCGGGTGGTCGTAGTGAACCCGGGCGATGCGGTAGGCCTGTATGGAAAGCGGAATGGTCAGCAGTCCGACCAGTGCGAAGGGGGTGACGCTATCCAGCAGGATGCCGCCCAGAATGGAAATGTAGGTGAGGGCCAGCATCACCCCGTAGGCTATCGCCGCCCGGCGACGCCCCATCCGCACCACCAGATGGTTTTTCCCCACCGCCGCGTCGGCCCGCATGTCCTGGAACTCGTTGATCCAGAGGATCAGTGTAATCAACAGGCCGACGGGGATGGCCGCAATCACCGGCTCCCAGGCCAGTTGTCGGGTCTGGACGATGTAGGCGCCCAGGACCATCAGCGGGCCGAAGCAGAGCCCCACCGCCAGTTCCCCCAGTCCCGTGCGTGCCAGCCGGATCGGAGGCGCGGTGTAGAAGTAGCCGCAGAAAACACCGATAACCCCCAGCCAGAGGATGGCCCAACTGCGGGTGAAGGCCAGAAACAGGCCAATCACGCTCCCCAGCACGAAGAAGCCAATCCCCTGCCAGAGCATCTCCCCGGGTTTGACCAGCCCCATCTGGATCAGGCGACTGCCCCCGGTGAAGGGATTGGCGAACTCGGTGTTGATCTCATCGGAGCCCCACTTGTGGTCAAAGTAGTCGTTGGTCATATTGGTGCCCGCGTTCAGGGCAATGGCTCCGATCAGGGTGAGCAGGAAGTACCAGAAATTGAAGTACCCCGTCCGGGCCCAGGCCAGCGCCGTCCCCAGCACAACCGGCACCAGGTCGGCGACGAAGAACGGAGCCCGTGTTTTCACCACCCACATCGGGGGCATCTTGGGTTGAAGGGTGTCGCTGGACATAGTCGGTCACCTCCATGAAGGTTTCGTTTGACCACAGAGGGCGCAGAGTTATGAAATTCTCTGCGTCCTCTGCGTTCTCTGCGGTGCTATTCCTGAACAACGATGCGCACATCCACTGCCCACGCGCCCTTATCCCCGACGATGAGCGGGTTCAGGTCCACCTCGGCGACCGGAGGGAATTCCGCCATCAGCCAGCCCACCCGGCAGAGCGCCTCCACCACCGCCTCCGCATCCCGGGCTGGCTGGCCGCGCACGCCCGCCAGCCGGCCCCCCGCCCCCGGCCCCCCCCGCCTCCC
>DAOUBO010000516.1:0-2295 GCA_034432695.1 Anaerolineae bacterium
ACCCCGACCAGGGAGACCGCCAGCGTCGTCAGCAGGAGCCGCCGGGTCGCCGCCCCGACCGTCGCCTCCAGCCGCCGGTAGGACATCCCGACCCGCACCGTGCCGGCCCTCCCCCCGAACACCGGCACCGCCACGTCCTGGACCAGCCCCTCCTCCGTCTGGAAAACCTCCCGGTGGTACGGCTCCCCCGCCGCCACCCCGTTCGCCGTCAACAGGTCCGGCGGAAACCCCGCCTCAAAGGAGTGGGCCAGGAGATTCCCCTGCGGGTCCAGGATGAACGCGTAGCGCACGTCCTCGTTGTTCCGGACGGTCTCACGGGTCAGGACGTAGAGGCTGTAGAGGTTGTTGGTCAGGATGAGATCGGTGCTGCGGAAGGCCAGGTCGCTGGCGATGGAGAGGGCCCGCTGCTCCAGTTCCCGTTCCAGGCTCCGGGCCAGCATCGCCCGGGTCTGCGCCGTCAGCCCCAGTCCGAGGACGGCGATCATCGCCAGGGCGATGCCCATGATCTTGACCCGCAGGCTGACGCCGCTGATGACGGGCCAGAGACGGCCCCAGAGGCGGCACCGCGCGCTCACTTCAACCCTCCGGCCACCCTCAGAACTTCCCGCGCCGAGTCGTAGAGGCGGTCGTCCCCCGGCACGAACCGGTCCACCCCCAGCAGGCCCAGGACCTCCTGCCCTTCCAGCGTCCGGTCCATCTCCAGGAGCACCTGGCGCAGCTGAGCCCGCAGGTTCGGGTCCAGCCCCAGCGGAGCCACCACGGGCGGCGCGCCGAAGGGCTCGGATTCCCAGATGACGCGCGTCCGTTCCCGGTACAGGGGATCCCGCTCCCGAAGCGCCTCGTAGACCAGGCTGTCCACCGCCGCGCCGTCCACCCACCCCTCCGCCACCGCGCGGACGGAGTTGTCGTGGCTGTAGGTGAAGAGGGTTCGGGCGAAGAACGCTTCCGGATTCTCCCCGGCCGACCGGAGCAGGGCTAGGACGGCCAGGTAGCCGGAGAGGGAGAGCGGGTCCGTGAAGGCGAAGACCTCCCCGCGCAGGTCCTCCCAGCGCTGGGCCGGGCTTTCCGCCGGGACGATGAGGTACGATTGGTAGGTCGTCTTCCCGCCCACCTGCGGGACGACCAGCAGGTCCATCCCGAACTCCTGCTGGCCCCGGACGTAGGCCCCGGTGCAGATGAAGGCCAGGTCCACCTGACCGGTGCGGATCAGTTCGTTGACCTCGGCGTAGGTGGCCCGCTGGACCAGTTCCACGGGGCGGTCCAGGCGGTCGGCGAGGTACTCGGCGAGGCGGTCGTAGAGGTGGAGCGTGCTCTGGGGCGAGAGGATGGCTGCGACGGCGACCCGGAGCGCGGGCGGACCGGACGGCGCGGTGGGCAGGACGGTCGCGGCGCCGGGCGCGGTCAGCGAGACGCGCCGGTAGGCGGGCCGGGCGCACGCGGTCAAAAGCAGGGTTCCGACCAGGAGGGCCAGCAGGGACTTTCGGCTCATCGGCCACCACGCGCAGGGCAACTGCATGCGGTTGCCTGTATACAGATATTGTAGCCCAACTTTCCCAATTTGGCAACGGTTATGGAGTAGGGCAACTGCCCACAGTTGCCCTGCTCCCCTGAATTGCCAATCGCGCCAAAAGGGGTATACTGTGGGTAGACTTCCCGAATTTCTTTCCTCCCACAGGCAGGTGGCCGCAATGAGAAAAGGGTTCGCGCTGGCCAACTGGAAAATGGCGATGACCATCCCTCAGAGTTTGGCTTTCGTCCGGGACTTTCTGGCCCGGGTGGAGGGGTTGCTGGATCGGGTGGACGTGGTTCTCTGCCCCCCGTATACCGCGCTGGCGGCCGTGGCGGACGCGTTGCGGGGGACGCCCGTGGCCGTGGGCGGGCAGGACCTCTGGCCCGGCCCCGGAGAGGCCCACACCGGCGCCATCTCCGCCGAACTTCTGGCCGACGCCGGGGCGACCTGGGTGATGGTCGGACACTGGGAGGTTCGGCGACGACTGCGGGAGGGAGATGCCGGGGTCAACCGGAAAGTCCGGGCGGCCCTGGCAGGAGGTCTGCGGCCCATCCTGCTGGTCGGAGAGGCCGCGGGAGAATCCTTTGACCCGGACCGGCTGGAGGTGCTCCTGGCCGGATGCGCCGCCAGGGATGTGGCGCGGATGGCTTTCGTCTACGAGCCCGAAGGGGCTATCGGGCAGGCCGCGCCTGTTACCCCGGAGCACGCCGCTGCCGGTTGCCGGGCCATCCGCCGCTGGCTCCGCCCCCCCCGCCCCCCCCGCGCCGGCCCCCGCAGCGCCGCGC
>DAOUBO010000517.1:0-5425 GCA_034432695.1 Anaerolineae bacterium
ATCTGGCGGCGTTTGTCTTCCGGAAGCATGCGTCCCCTCGCGTTGGCTGTTCTCGCGCGGGCGGCGTTAGAGAATCAGCATCGCATCGCCGAAACTGTAGAACCGGTATCGCAGGCGGACTGCTTCCTCGTAGGCCCGAAGGATGAAGTCCCGGCCCGCAAAGGCCGCCACCAGCAGAAGGAGGGTGGAGCGGGGGAGGTGGAAGTTCGTCATCATCCCGTCCACGGCCCGGAAGCGGAAGCCGGGATAAATGTACAGGTCTGTCCACCCCTCGTAGGGGGCTACAACCTGCCAGGGGCGGGATTCGGCTTCGGTGGACCCCCGTACAGCAGCCAGGGCGGCCGTCTCCAGAACCCGCACAGAGGTGGTCCCGACCGCGATGACCCGATGACCCTCCATCCTGGCCCGGTTGATCCGCTCCGCCGCTTCTAGGGTCAGGCGACAGTACTCGGTGTGGATGCGATGCGCTTCTGCCCACTCCTCCCGCACCGGCTGAAAGGTATCCAGCCCCACGTGGAGGGTGACAAAGACGGACTCTATCCCCTGCTCCCGGAGCCGCAGAAGGAGTTCGGGGGTGAAGTGAAGGCCGGCCGTAGGTGCGGCGACGGACCCCGGCGTCCGGGCATAGACCGTCTGGTATCGCTCCGGGTCCTGCAGGGAACGGCGGATATAGGGGGGGAGGGGGATCTGGCCGACGGCCTCCGCCAGAGCCAGGGCGGGCCGATCAAAGGCCAGGACGCGGATCCCCCCCTCTCCCTCTCCGACCACCTTCGCATTCGCACCGGTGGGCTTCCCGTCAGGCCCATCCAGAATCTCCAGACGCAGCCCACTCTGGAGGCGTCGCCCGCGCACCAGAACTTCCCAGATGAGGTCTGTCTGGGGCCGCAGGAGCAGGATCTCCACCTTTCCCCCGGTGGGCTTGCGGGCAAACAGCCGGGCCGGGATGACGCGGCTTTCGTTGAAGACCAGCAGGTCGCCGGGCCGTAGCAGGTTGGGCAGGTCGCGGACGTGGTGGTGGGAGATGAACCCGGTCCCCCGGTCCAGCACCATCAGCCGGGCCGCGTCCCGTGGCTCCACCGGCTCCTGGGCGATCAGTTCTTCGGGAAGATGGTAATCAAAGTCCGCCATGCGCAGCGGCATGGTCGTGCCTCTGTAGAATTTCCTGGGTCCGGCGAATGTCCTGCTGAATCTGGGCGACCAGGGCGTTCAGGCTGGGGAAGACCTCCTCGTCCCGCAGGCGGGCGATGAAATCCAGCGCCAGAGGACGGTCGTAGAGGTCGCCCGCAAAGCCGATCAGATGGGCCTCCACGGTCAGATGGTCGGGGGCGATGGTCGGGCGGACGCCGACGTTGACGACCGCAGGCCAGGCCCGGCCGTCCGGGGGGTAGGCGTAGCCAGCGTAGACCCCGTTGGCCGGGACCAGGCGGCCCTCCGGCGGCTCCAGGTTGGCGGTGGGAATGCCCAGCCGATGCCCCAACCCCCGCCCCCGGGTTACCCGGCCGGAGAGCCGGTAGGGGCGTCCCAGGCATCCGTTCGCTTCCTCTACGTCCCCCGCCGTCAGCGCAGCGCGGATTCGGGTGCTGCTGACGATCTCCCCTCGCCACCGGAGGGGCTCCACGACCTGAACCCGGAAACCGACCAGTTCCCCCATCCGCCGGAGGAAGGGGACGTTCCCCTCCCGTCGGTGGCCGAGGGCGAAGTCGGGCCCGACCCAGAGTTCGGTCAGGCGCAGGTGCTGGCAGAGCAGGCCGACAAACCGGGCCGCGGAGGTGCCCGCCAGGGCAGGGGTGAACCGGAGGACGATCAGGAAGTCCACGCCCAGCCCGGCAATGAGATCCGCTTTTTCCTCCGGCGTCGTCAGCGCGGCGACGGGGCTGCGCCCCAGCAGAGCGCCCGGATGGGGGTCAAAAGTCAGAACGACGGCGAGACACCCGGCGGCATGGGCCGCCCGGGTCATGGAGCCGATCAGGTGCTGGTGCCCCCGGTGGACGCCGTCAAAGGCCCCGATGGTCACATACGACGGGGTGGTCAGATGCAGGGTCTCCAGGTCCCGAACCAGTTCCATCGGTCAGGGCGTCCGCAGGACTTTTCGGGGATGCCAGACTCCCTGTCCGGGGAGGTATTCCAGGACGGCCAGGAAGGCGCCGTCGGGCCCGTACGCGCGGGCCAGGGGGGGACGCGGCGACTCCCGCCCCCCCTGTCCCCATCGGTCGGGGATGCTCTGCCCGTGGCCGACGGATCGCGCCTCCGCGGCGGTCAGGTGAAAGGCGGGGAACTGCCGCAGGGCGGCGTCGGGAGGGAGGAGGAGGTCGGGCAAGCGCTCGCGCGTGAGCGCGTCCAGGTCCACCGCGTCCTCCAGGCGGAAGTCGCCGCTGGCCAGACGGGTCAGGCCGGCCAGATAGGCGCCGCAGCCCAGGGCCTCCCCCAGATCGTGGGCCAGGGACCGGATGTACGTTCCGGGCGAGCAGAGAACCTCCAGGACCAGGTCCGGCGGGCTCCAGTCCACCACGTCCAGCCGGTAAATCTCCACCGGCCGAGGGGTCCGCTCCACCGCCTCACCCCGGCGGGCCAGCCGGTAGAGAGGGCGCCCGTCCCGTTTCAGGGCCGAGAACATGGGGGGCACCTGAAGGATGGGCCCCCGGAACCGTTCCAGCGCCCGTTCTATCTCCTCCCGTCCCACCTCAACGGGCCTCTGGGAGACGATGGCCCCCTCGGCGTCGTAGGTGTCGGTCGTGATGCCCAGGCGGACGTGGGCCCGGTAGTGCTTGGGAGAGTCCATCAGGAACTCGGCGAGCCGGGTCGCGCTTCCCAGACAGACCAGCAGAACGCCGGTCGCCAGGGGGTCCAGGGTCCCGGCGTGGCCCACCCGCCGCTGCCGGGCCAGCCGCCGTACCCGGTCCACCACGTCGTGGGAGGTGAGGCCCCTGGGCTTGTTAATGTTCAGGATGCCGTCCACATCTCACACCAGCAGCACAGCCAACCCGATCAACAGGACCATCATGACCAGGGCGATGATCCCGACCCGTCTCAGGTCTGTCACCACGTAGGGGTATTCCTCCCGCAGGTCGGGCAGTGCTTTCCTGGTGGCAGGAGCCTGCACCTCCCGGACCGACGGGGTCACGGGAGCAGGCGCTTCGGCTCCCCCCTCCGGACGGACCATCTGGGCGGGGGAAAGCCGTGGGCGCGTGGTTTTCCGGCGCCGTCTTTTGCTCATACGACCTCCTCTATGGAATCAACTCGGCGATCACCACGATGCGATGGGTATCCACCCTGTAGGGATAGCAGGAAATCAGCGTCAGGATCGGCGTGCTGGTCGGATACATCACGCTGACGTCGGTGGGCTCCACAATGCGGATCTGGCGGACCTGGTAACGATACACCTGACGGGCGGTGTACACCTCAACGATGTCCCCGAGCTGGACCTTTGGCAGGTCCCGGAAGATTTCCCCGTAGATGTCGTTGTGGGCAGAGATGATGCAGTTCCCGCGCTCTCCTGGATTGGCGGAGCCGATGTGATGTCCGGCCCCCCGTTTCAGGCTCTCCCAGTCGTCCCCTTCCACCACCGGGGCGTCCACCCCGATGGAGGGGATGCGGATGCGCACCGCCTGCTCTGCCCCCGGAGTCGGGATGGGGAGGGGGGTGATGGCGCCCACCCGCGTGCGCAGGTGCTCCGGGACGGGAGCTGGTTCCGAGTGGCCGGAGGCATCCGGGGGGGTGTGCCCCCCCGGCAGGACAGCGACCCGGATCAGCGGCGTCGGGCTGGGGGTGGGGACCAGGGTTGCCTGGGCCGCGCGAGCCTGCTCGTTCAATTCCCGCAGGGTGTCCAGCGTCCCCAGGAGGACGATGATGAGCCCCACCAGGGCCGCGACCTCCAGGATCAGCAGCACCCTGTCCCGCACCCACGCCCAGTTGACGGGTCGCGAGGGGCGAGGCTGCGCCTCCGGCTCCACCGGACGAGCGCGAAACCCCGCGCTGCCCCCCTCGTCGGCGTAGTCCCGATGGCCAGTCGGCAGAGAGGGGGAGGACGCCTCCGGCCTTTCCGGGACGAGGGGATCTCTGGGCGGCGGAGCCCCCTTCAACCTGCGCAGTCGCTCCAGGCGTGCCTGGGCCTTCCGCAGGCGCAGGATCTCCTCCAGTTCCTCTATGGACAACTCGTCCACCGTCCGGCGGTCTCTCATCGCCCTATCCCCACCGGAACAACCACCGTGCCAGTTCGGCGCCCCAGACCATCGTCGTCCATCCCCCGACGATAAGGAACGGGCCGTAGGGGATGGGGTCCCGCAGGGACCGGAGGCGGCTTATGAGCAGAAACAGGCTGGTGGTTCCACCTGCCAGGATGGCCAGAACCAGCGCGATCAGGACGTTGGGGAAGCCGGTGACCAGGCCGATGAACGCGGCCAGTTTCACGTCCCCGCCGCCCAGCGCGCCGGGTCCGACGAGCCAGTGGCCCAGGAGAGCCGCGGCCATAAAGAAGATATATCCCACCACGCCCCCCAGCAGGGCGCTCTTCCAGGTGACCTGTCCGGTGAAAAACGAGCCGACGAGCGCCAGAGCCATCGCGGGCAGGGTCACCACGTTCAGAATCAGGCGCCGCTCCAGGTCCGTGATGGCGATCAGCATAAAGATGGTCGTGTACAGTGCGAAGAACAGGAACCGAGGGGTCAGCCCGTAGTGGAGGTACAGGAAGCCGTACAGGAAGGCCAGCCCCAGTTCCACCAGCGGATAGCGTAGCGGGATGGGTGCGCCACAGGAAGGGCAGTGCTGCTGGCGGGTCACGAAAGCCGGGAGCGCGACCCACTGATAGAGGGGGCGGCGCTGCCCGCAGTAGGGACACTGAGGCAGCCGGGGGGGCCGCCGGGCTGGCAGGTCCGTCCCCAGCCGATTGATCACCGCGCCGATGAGAATCCCGGCCAGGAGCACCCATCCCATACAGTTTCTCCTGCTGGGCCATTATACACGCAGGTGCAGGTTTTTTCAACCCGGCTATCGCCGGGGGGCGCAGCCGTTGCTGCCCCGGGTGCCGACCGAAGGGCTGCCGAGGGCTTGCCCAGGGCGCCGGTTGTGGTGCGATGGACAAGATCAATCCTGCGCTACGGGGGGCCGATTTCCCGTCGGCGACCGGGGCAACGGGAATCGGAAGTGTCACCCATCATAAACCATCCGTCCGGTGGTGGCCCAAAGCGCTTTCGCCGATGACTTGACATTTTCCCCAGGCAGTGCTATACTTTAATTGCTTCTGATTCATCCCCCCACGTTTTCCGGCCGGCCTATGGGCGCATCGCAGACCAGCAAGGTGTTCCAGGGAGCGGGGACATATCCGGCCACCGATACCGGATAGAGTTGAGCGCGCGCGAGGGCCGCGAGGGCTTTGCCCCTCCGGCCCTCGCCCTTTTCCCGCCCCGGATGTCGGAAAGGAGGTGGTGCT
>DAOUBO010000518.1:0-1567 GCA_034432695.1 Anaerolineae bacterium
GGCCATCTCCTCCCGCATTCGGGCCAGGAGGTCCTGCTCCGCTTCCAGCCGGGCCTGGAGGGCCTGAGCGTCGGCGAGGGCTCTCTCCAGCCGGGCCTGCGCTGCTCTCAAAGCCTGCAGGTCGGCCTCGGCGCGGGCGCGCCGGGCCGCTGCGGCCCGGACCTCCTGCCGGAGGTTCTCCCTTCCCCGCTCCAGTTCAGCGACACGGGCTTCCAGCGCGGCGGCCCGATCCGCCAGTTCCCGCTCCTGCGACTGGGCGGCCTGACCCCGCTCCCCCGGGGCCTGCTCTCGCTTCCGCAGGGGCTCCAGTTCGGCCAGGACCTCCTCCCGCCGGGCTGCGAGCATCCGGACCCGTTCCGTCAGCGCGGCCGCCTCCCGGCCGGCCGCGTCCATCCGGCCGTGCAGGTCCGCAACGCGGCGGTAGAGGTCCCGCAGGCTGTTGCGGAGTTCGCTCTCCCGGCGCCGGAGGTCCGCCAGACGGGCCAACGCGGCCTCTGCCTCCGCCTTCCTTGCGGCCAGGTGCTCCTCCGCTGCGTGGGCCCGCTCCCGCGCTGCGCGGAGCGCCTCCTGAGCCTGCCCCCAGTGGTATCCGTACCAGACCCGCTGGAGTTGCCGGAGGTAGTCGGAGACCCGCTCGTACTCCTGCAGGCGGGCAACCTGCTCCTCCAACCGCTTCAGGCGCGGGGCGATCTCGCTCAGCAGGTCCCGAACCCGCTCCAGGTTTCGCGCCGTCTCCTCCAGCCGGGCCACGGATTCCTCCCGACGGGCCCGATAGACGGCGATACCGGCCGCTTCCTCAAAGAGCGCGCGCCGCTCCTGGGGGTGGAGGGAGAGGGCCAGGTCCACCAGCCCCTGCCCGACAACGGTGTACGTGCGCTGGGCCAGGCCGCTCTCGGCCAGCAGGTCCATAATGTCCCGCAGGCGGACCCGCTTGCCGTTCAGGAGGTATTCGTTTTCACCGGAACGGTAGGCCCGGCGGCCGAGGGTAACTTCGGAGAAAGGAACGGGGAGCCAGCCGTCGCCGTTATCCAGAGTGAGGAGGACCTCGGCCATCCCGGCCCGCGGGCGACGACCGCTCCCGGAGAAGAGCATATCCTCCGTCGTCTTGCCCCGCAGGAGACGGAGGCTCTGCTCGCCCAGGGCCCAGCGGATGGCGTCGGCGATGTTGGACTTCCCGGACCCGTTGGGGCCGACGATGGCCGTGATCCCCGTGGGGAAAGCGAACTCCGTCCGGTCGGCGAAGGACTTAAAGCCCTGAACTTCCAGCCGTTTCAGCCACATCGGGGGTAATTATACACGAGAACCCGGCTGGCCGGAAACGCTCTCCTCCATCACTGCGGCATCCACATCCACCGGGCCATCCGGTCCCACAGGTTCTTCCGGACGGGGGCGTTTTCGGGGGCGGGCGGCCGTTGCCGGCCGATCTCCCAGAGAACGTCCGCCACCCGCTCCGCGGCCTCGGGGGAGGCCATCCGGCTGCTCCCCCGCGCGGCCGCGCGCAGGGCCCCCGGATTCCGGATGAAGTAGGCGCCCGCCTCTTCCGGTGACCGGGGGCCCGGGGGCGCGA
>DAOUBO010000519.1:0-4389 GCA_034432695.1 Anaerolineae bacterium
GTTTGTCAAAAGTCCATGTAGTGGCTCGTCAAGTTTATATTTGGGGGTCGGAACTGCCTACATGCAGGGCATGTAGACCCACAAAATTGCAATTGACTGCCCAGTAGGCCGAAATTCAATTTCGGCCTACGTCCTGGTAGTTTATCCAAAGTCCAGGTAGTTACGTCTGTTCTTCCATTGTCGCTTTGAGGGCACGCAGCGCCACCTCCAGCATCCCGTCGTCGGGCGCCCGCGTCGTCAGCCGCTGAAGGGCCAGGTTGGGCCACACCAGCCACCGCATCCAGGCCCGGTTCCCGTACCGCGCGCTTATGCGCACCCACTCGTAGGCCAGACCGGCGATGAGGGGAATTGCCAGCAGCCGGGAGACCGTCCGCCAGAGGAGGGGCAATGGCCCCAGGGGGGCCAGAACCAGGACGGAAAGGACCACGACGCTGAGCAGGAAGGAGGTTCCGCAACGGGCGTGAGCCGTGGGGAAAGGCCGGACCGCTTCCACGGTCAGCGGCGCGCCAGCCTCATAGGCGTTGATGGCCTTGTGTTCCGCGCCGTGGTAGGCGAAGACCCGCTGGATGTCCGGGAGTTTTCCCACCGCCCAGAGGTAGCCGAGCAGCAGGCCCAACCGGATGAGCCCCTCCAGCAGCGCGTCCGCAACGGGGTGGAGGGGGAACGGGATCAGGCCGACCAGAAGGGAGGGGAGCACCATAAAGAGGCCGACAGCCAGGGTAAGGCCCAGGAAGACGCTGAGGCCCTCTACGACTTTGCCGGCCCTCTTCCCGGCCTCCTCCCCCATCGCCACATCGGCCGACCACATCAGTGCGCCGATGCCCAGCCCCAGCGCGTCCCAGAGCATTGCCACTCCCCGCACCAGGGGGATGCGCGCAGGCCATCCCGTGTAGAAGGCGGGGTTCAGGGGCCGGATCTGGAGGAGGATTTCCCCCTGCGGCGAGCGCACCGCGACGGCCATCCGCCGGGTGTTACGCATCATCACTCCTTCCAGGACGGCCTGCCCGCCGTAGCGGATGGGCTCATCGGGGGCGTTAGAGCGGTCGCTCATAGATGCGGTGCACCTTGTAGAAGTCCACCCCCAGCGCCTCCATCTCCCGCATCATCTTCATGTTCTGCTCGTTGACCTGAACGATCTCGGCGTGTTCAAAGCCGTGTTCGTGGACGGTTTTTTCTATCTCAACGAACATCAGCGCGTCCACGCCGAGGCCCTGATACTGGGGGAGGATGCCGCCGCCGTTGAAGTCAATCCGCCGGGTGTGACGAAATTCCCACATCAGCATGGCCCAGCCGAAGGGGTACAGGCGGCCTCCGCATCGCTGAAGCGCCCGGTTAATGTTGGGAAACCCCAGGATGAACCCCACGACCTGGTCCCCCTTCATCACGACTTTGGAGAGTTGGGGATGGGTCAGGTTGATAAATCGGTCTATGATGCGCTGGGCGTCCTCGCCGGTGATGGGGACAAACTCCCGGTTCTCGGCGAAGGCTGCGTTGTAGGCCTCCACGACCTTCGGAGCGATGGCCCGCATCTCCGCCTTCGTGCGGAACTGCAGGATGTGGTACCCCCGGCGCTCCTTGACCTTCTCGGCGATGCGGTGGATCCGCTCCGGGAGGACGGTGCTGCCGGGCAGATGGCCGGAGTAGTAGTCCGTCTGCTTCCGGAAGCCGGCATCCTCTATCAGGCGGGCATAGTAGGGGTAGTTGTACGTGATCCCCAGCGCGGGGAGATACTCAAACCCTTTGATGAGGACGCCAAGGGGGTCCCCGGCGGAAAACCCCTCCGGGCCACTGATCTCCTCCAGCCCCCGCCGACGGGCCCAGTCAAAGGCGGCGTCAAAGAGAGCGCGGGAAACTTCCGTGTCGTCCACGCACTCAAAGAGGGTGAAGAAGGCCCCCTTCCGGTCCCGATAGGCGTTGCGCTTGCGGGGCTCCAGCACCGCGATCCGCCCCACCACTTCGTTTCCGACGGTCGCCAGGAAGAAATCGGCGTCGGAGTGGCGGTAATATGGGTGGAGGTTTCGGTTCAGTTGCTTGCGGGCGCTGGAGAGCAGGGGAGGGACCCAGCAGGGGTTGCCCCGATAGAGCCGGAAAGGAAACCGGATAAATCGCTCCACCTCCTTTGGGTTGGAGGTATCTACTTTATGGACGTGAACCATTCTGCCCGTGTCCTCCGCAGCGGATAGAAACAAACCCTACGCGGTCGCAAAGAAACTGACGGCCAGGACGCCTGGCCCGGCGTGGGTGACGATGGCCGGCGGAAGTTCGTAGAGGGGGACCTCCGGGAGCCCCAGTTGGGAGACGAACTCCTCGGCAAGGGCACGGGCCATGGCCTCTGCGTCGGCGTGCATCACGGCCAGATAGGCCTCCGGGCTCCGGGGGCATTCCTCCAGGACCAGTTCTCGCAACCGCTCCAGGGCCCGCTTCTGGGTGCGCTGCTTCTCAAAGGGCTCCACCCGTCCGTCCCGCAGCGTCAGGATGGGCTTGACCTGGAGCAGGCCGCCCAGGAGCGCCTGCGCGCCGCCGATCCGCCCGCCCCTGTGGAGATACTCCAGCGTGTCCACAACGAAGTAGACCCGCTGGCGGGCGACCATGTCGTGGACCCGGGCGATGATGGTATCCGCATCCGCCCCCTCCCGGGCCCACTGTTCCGCCAGCAGGGCCAGCGTTGCCAGCGGCGCGGCAACGGTCCGGGTATCCACCACCCGAATATCGGCGTCGGGGAAGTCCTGGGCTGCAGTGGTCGCGCTCCGAACCGTCCCGCTCAGGTCTGAGGAGGGATGGAGGCAGATGAGCGTCCGGTATCCCTGAGCCAGCAATCGCTCAAAGACCGGGTGGAAGAGGGCGGGCGGCGGCGCTGCGGTCTTGGGCAGTGTCGGTGAGGCACGCAGTCGCCGCAGGAACTCCCGGGTGTCCAGTTCCGTATCATCCCGGAAGGACTCCTCCCCGAAAATGACGATCTGGGGGAGGACCGGGATGTCGCGAGCCTCGGCCAGATGCCGGGGCAAGCCGGATGTCGTATCGGTGATGATTTTGATCATGGACCAATCCTCCGCGATGGTTTACTTCCGAACGGAAGAACCCCGTTGCTGGACGGGGGTTGCGGGCCTACCCTTTCAGCGGGACCGGGATTCCCGCCACCATCAGGATAACCTGGTCGGCGCGCGCGGCCACCCACTGGTTGGCCCGGCCCAGCACGTCCCGATAGAGCCGTCCCAGGGGATAGACGGGGACCAGCCCCATCCCCACTTCGTTGGAGACGACGATCAGCGACGCCGTATGGGCCTCGTAGACGGCCATCAGGTCCTCCAGTTCCGCCTGCACCCGTTTTTCCACCTCGTCGGGAGGCAGTTCTCCCTCCCCCATCAGGTTGGCGACCCAGAGGGAAAGACAGTCCAGCAGGACGACCTGGGCGTCGCCGATCTGCTCCCGCAGCGCCTGCCCGACGCCGACGGGAGCCTCCAGCGTTCGCCAGTGGGGAGGGCGGGCCGCTCTGTGGCGGGCGATGCGCGCGGCCATTTCCTCATCGCCAGCCGTCGCGGTGGCGACGAAGAGGACGCGCTCGCCCATCCGGGCAGCCAGTTGCTGGGCGTAGGCGCTCTTCCCGCTGCGTGCGCCGCCCAGAACGAAGACCAGCGTCCTGGCGGAAGAAGAGAACACGCTCTGGCTATCGGACACTTTGCCTGACTCCTGAGCGGCCAGGTGTGGCGACGGGCCGATTTCTCAGGCCACCGCGCCACCACGACTTATCCCAGCAGCGCCTCTATCCGGGGGGCCAGCACGCGCCAGTCGTACCGGCTTTCCGCAAAGCGGCGGGCCGCCCGACCCAGCGCGGCTCGTCGGGCCGGGTCCCGCAGCAGCGCTACCACAGCGCGGGCGAAGGACGCCGCATCGTCTGCCAGCAGCAGTTCCTCCCCGTCCCGCACCTCGTAGCCCTCGGCCCCCAGAGGGGTGGCGACGATGGCCCGTTCCATCGCCATCGCCTCCAGCAGTTTCAGCCGCGTCCCGCCGCCGATCCGCAGCGGCGCGACGTAGACCGCCGCTCCCGCGATGTAGGGGCGCGTGTCCTCCACGTAACCTGTCAGGGCCACCGCCGGGTCCCTCCGGAGCGGAGCCAGCCGGGGGTGGGGGCGCTGTCCCACAACCCAGAAGCGGGCGTCCGGGACCTCCCGGCGAACGCGCGGCAGGACCTCCCCGGCGAACCAGAGGACGGCGTCCACGTTGGGGCGGAAATCCATCTTCCCGGTGAAGACCAGCGCATGCTCACCCATCCCCGGCGCGGGGGGCGTTCGGGGGTCGTAGGCGGAGACGTCCACCCCGTTGGGGACTACCGTCGGAGGGAGGCCAGGGACCAGTGCCCGCAGGGCGGCGGCGTCGGCCGCCGAGAAGGCG
>DAOUBO010000520.1:0-2578 GCA_034432695.1 Anaerolineae bacterium
CGAAGCAGGCGAGCGGGAGGGCCACCCTTCGCTGGCGCTCAGGGCTCGCCCCGAGGGGCAGGCTGCCGAGGGCCACGGCCCGAGGGGCCTCGCCCCGTGGGGCCACGGCCCGAGGCGAGGGGAGGGGGCAGGGGGTGGGGTGAGGGCGACAACCCGACAGGCGTACCCTATGGACAAGGGACGGAGCCTATCTCCGCCCAAAAGCCTACACTTGTGAGCGGCCGAAGGCCCGGAAGGCTGTCATCGCTTTCTTGAGAGGGAACTCTCTCGCACAAGCGATTATGAGGCTCTGAAATGACCGAGATAACCCCCACGTGGGTTCTGATAGACCGTCCGGAGGACCTGCTCCGCATGGTGGAAACCCTCCGGGCCCAGCGCATCGTCGCCGTGGATACCGAATCCAACTCCTTTTATGCCTACCATCGGCGCGTTTGCCTTATCCAGATTTCCGTGCCGGGAGTGGACTTCATCGTGGACCCGCTTGCGGAGATGGATCTTTCTCCGCTGGGGGAGATCTTCGCCGACTCCCGCATTCAGAAAGTCTTCCACGCCGCGGAGCAGGACGTGGCCGGGCTCTGGGAGGACTTCGGCTTTCGGGTGGCGAACCTGTTTGACACGATGCGGGCCGCGCGTCTGCTGGGCTGGCCCCATGCGGGCCTGGCAGACCTCCTCTGGGAGCACTTTGGGGTTCGCACCGACAAGCGATACCAGCGGTACAACTGGGGACAGCGCCCCCTCTCCCCGGAGGCCCTGCAGTACGCCGCGCTGGACACCCGCTACCTGATCCCCCTGCGGAACCGTCAGATGGAGGAACTGCGGCGGGCGGGGCGGCTGGAGCAGGCGGCTGTGGTCTTCTCCCGCCTGACCGAGGTCCGGGTGGGCCGAACCCCCTTCGGTCCGGAGGCCTTCTGGCGCATCCGGAACGTCCATTCCCTCTCCCCCCCGGAGCGAGCCATCCTCTGGCGGCTTTACCTCTGGCGGGATGGGATCGCCCGGGAGCGGGACGTCCCGCCCTTCCGGGTGGTGACCAACGAGGTCCTTCTGAACCTGGCCCGCACTCGCCCCCGAACCGTTGAGGAACTGACAGCCCGGGGCTTTCCCCACTCCCTGGCCCGGCAGTATGGGCGGGTGGTCCTGGACCTCATCTGGAGGGGCAGGGAGGCTCCTCCCCTTCCGGGTGGGTCCCCTTCCCCTGGAGACGTGGCTGCTCGCTATCAGGCCCTGCGGGCCTGGCGGCGTCGGGCGGCAGAGCAGCGGGGAACGACCCCGGACATGATTTTGCCCCGGAGCCTCCTGTGGGTTATCGCAGAGCAGAACCCCGCCACAATGGCCGACCTGGAGGCCATCCCGGGTCTGGGCGTGTGGGAGCGGGAGGCCTGGGGGCCTGAGATTCTGGCCGTTCTTCGCAGCCTGGACGAGGGGGAATCCTGACCGCATCGCCGCCCGGTGTTGAAAAGTCGCCCGATTGATGGTATATTGTTCCCGAACCCTTGACCCGATCATCGGCATATGCGAACCATCTCGTACATCCTGATCCTGTTCACCCTGCTGGTCTTCCTGGGGTATCTGCTCGTCTTTGTGACCTATGCCGTCCACCTCTTCCGCTGGCCCTACGACTACGACCAGGGAGAGGGGTTTGAACTCTACGACGCGGTGCTCTACAGCCGGGGAGAATGGCCCTACCGGGATAACAGCGTTTTTCCCTTCTACGGGTCCAACTATCCCCCCCTCTTTCACCTGCTCATTGTCCCGCTTCTGGGGGTTTTCGGCCCCCGGCTGGTCGTGGGGCGGTTGGTCTCCTTCGTCGCAACGCTGGTCACGGCGGCGACGATCGCCGGAATCGTCTGGCGGGAAAGCGCCGCGCTCCGGCAGGGGCGGCTCTCCTTCCTGTACCGACTGATCCCGGTCCTGATGGGCCTGGCCTTTCTGGCCTCCAACATCGTCTACCAGATCGGGCCCCTCTGCCGCCTGCATATGACCATGGTGATGTTTGAAACCCTGGCCGTGGCGGCGATCGCCGGGTTCCAGCACCCGCGCCACGGGAACCGGAACTTCCTCCTCGGCCTCCTGCTCCTGCTCTGTGCCGGGTACACCAAACAACTGGCCGTCTTCACCGTCGTCGCTGCGCTGGGGTACGTTTTCCTGCGGGATATCCGCCGGGCCCTGCTGGGGGGACTGGGCCTGGCGCTGGTTGTCGGGGGCATCTACCTGTGGATAGATTGGGCGACCGGCGGGCAGTGGACTGTGAACATCCTCCATGCCAACGTTAACGAGTTTGACTACCGCCAGACGCTGCTCTTCCTGGATTGGTGGCTGCGCCTCCATCTGGTCCTGGTCCTGCTGGCCGCCGGGCTGGTGGTGTGGGAACTCTTCTGGGACCGCCTCTCTATCTACGCCCTCTGGTTCGTCCTGACCTTTGGGATGGGGCTTCTGAGCGGGAAATGGGGGGCCGGGCCAGCCTACTTCACGACGGCTACGGCGGGCCGCCGGCGGGTAGAACTGGGCCCGGAAGATGACGACGCCGAACTCCTCCGCCTCAATGCGGCGGACGATCTCGGAGACGTCCAGCAGGCCGTTT
>DAOUBO010000521.1:0-2123 GCA_034432695.1 Anaerolineae bacterium
TACAGCTCCTTCGCAGAGTTAATTGGGGACAGCAATTATTATATCAGGGCAGCCCGCGATTTTGAGTACTGGACATATGACCACAATCTGGTTTATGCGGTTCTTCAGTATCAATCATCACAATTGCATTTGCTTCGGACTGTGAATGGACAGAACTTCCAGTTCGTCTCTGTCATACCGGCGCAAACAGCACAAAATGGGCGAATTCACGGCAATCCTGTCAATCGGGATGAATGGACAGTGATCACTATCCCACAAAACCCAATGCGAGAGGGTGTTTTCGCTGTCCAGACGCTGGATGGTGGAGCAACGTGGAGAAGCATTATGGGGAACTGGTACGAGGCTCATCCGGATGGAAGATGGGACGGTAAGGATTACTTATTGCTTCCACCGTTTAAGTCTGTGAGGTCAGTATGAGCCTCCGCGTCAGGAAAACCATCCAGGACATATTGTCATCAGGGCACGACCAGTCCAGAATCTCCGGAACAATATCGGAGGTTCTGGCGCGCAACGTCGTTCGGGTAATAACCAGCGCCGGCGTCATTGATGCTGTTAATACCCGTCTGCCGGCAAGGGTGGGGTTACCCGTCGTCATAGAGCATAGAGATGGTGCATGGCAGGTGGTTGGTATAGACCACCTCGCCATGCCAGACCCTGGCAATTATCACTATGTGCCTCATCATGCGGAGAGCCACATTTTCAATTTCCCTGGCGGAGGTGATGATGTAGTTTGGGTTGACAAAGTCCAGTACACTCCTGGGCTTGTTGCACCAACTGTCCCACCTTCGTTATCAGTTAGAGTGTTCCCGTACTCGGTCTTTACTGGAAATGGTGAACTGGTAATCAGGACTTCAGTGCAGTTGATATCGCTGGAATCGTACTTCGGCGATTCAACCAAACACGTTCTCCTGACCTTATCCACCGATGATGGCCAGGTCATAATCTCCGAATCGGCTACTGGCGAGATGCCAGCAGTATCACCGGGGCTTGTCCCCCTGGCGATTATTCGTCTGAGGCCAGGGGCAACGAAGATAACCTGGAACGACATCTACGATGCAAGAGATTTTCCCCCGTCTCTGCCAGCAATTGCTCTCTCCTGGGTAGATAATTTGTCCAGGATCGTTCGCTGGACGAGCGATGGGAACGCAGTACGGTACGATGCGACGGCTGACGGTCTGGGGCTCGCTCTTGCGGAATCTGTGGCTGGTGATAAAATAATCGTGCCAATTCCTCTCCGTCTGGAAACTGTCACTGTACCTGCTGGTGTATTTGTTGATCTGGGATTTGGGACTGTTGGGTCAGTAACTCTGGGCGAAGGAGCTGTAGCGGTCAACTATATGGAGGAATAGGATGGGAAAGATAGCCATCGGAAAAACAGTGATCGCCAGCGGCCAGCAGCCGCTGGAACTGGATGGCATCCCGTTTCGCAGCGACCGATTTGTTACAGATCAGTATCTGATGATTACCAGTGATGGGATTGTCACTGGTCCCGCTGGCGGAAACAATTGGCCGACAAAACCGTTCCGAATTGTGGGCGGTGTTGCTGTTGAGTACGACACGATCCAGAATGCGATCAACGCGTCTGATAACGGTGATATCATATATGTTCCACCTGGAGAGTACTATGAGGAAATAGCAGTGGACCGTGCAGTAACACTGAAAGCAACTGCTTGTGGTGAAGCCCGCCTCATTGGCGATACGACGATCGCTTCTATCTGCCGGTTGGTCGGGTTTTCATTTGAGGATCAGGTTGTGGTTGATATTGGCAGCCCACCCGTAGGATCGGCAAAAATAGAGTTGAGCGAAATCCAGCGGCTGGTTATCCAGAATGGGCGCGGGAAAGTTCAGATTATCCGCTCGCGGATCATTGATGTTCAACACGACTCCAATGGCATAGTTGATTTTGTCAATTGCTTCGTCGGCGGTATCACCGGTGCTGGCACCGGCGCTATTTTTCTATATGACTCTTATTTATGGTCTTTTGATCCCGATACCAGTTTGGCTATCCACCATTCCGGTGGCTCGGCGGGCAATTTCCCTGTGAAATCTAACTACATCTGTTATAATTTTCCCTGGGCAGCAAATCCTGGGGATGTCATCGGCTATGACGGCCGCGTATGGAA
>DAOUBO010000522.1:0-1860 GCA_034432695.1 Anaerolineae bacterium
TCCAGGGAGCGCCGCTGCTCCTCCAGTTCCTGCGTGGTCGCCCGCAGGCGCTTCAGTGCGTCCTGGAGGCTGCGCATATTCAGGTAGGTTAAGAGCCCTCCCGTGGAAACCAGCATGATCATCGTAAAGGCGATGGTGGCGATCTCCCGCCCCGGCCCCACAGAAAGCGGAGGGACATAGACTCCAAACCGGCCCAGGAGAGCCAGCAGGATGCCGTATCCCGCCAGCAAACCCGTCATCCGCAGAGCATCGGCCGGAGATGCCAGAGTTCCAGCAACCACAACAGTCCATAACTGAAGGGGCCATGCAGGGGATCGCAGTCCATCAAAGACCAGGATCGCCAGGGAAAGACTGACAAAGTTCACCCAGGAATAGAAGCGAGCGATGGGTTTCACGCGCCCCCGCCTGGCCCAAATCAAACAGCCTGGGGAAAGGGGGAGATAAGCCACCGGGAAGGCCACAGCCACCCAGAAAGGGAGATCTTCCATAAGCCCCGAGAGCCAGAGAACCACAAAAGTCAGGGCGATGGCCGCTGCAGTGCCCGTACTGATGAACATCAGGGTATTGAAAAGACGGCCAAGCCTGGCTTCCTCCTCATCCCGGGCTTGCACAGCGATAATCCGCTCCCACCAGCCAACCAACTTTGTTCGCCAACCGGGTTTCATCACACCCTCCGGTTATCGCCCCAGGCCGTCCAGCCCAGCAGAACGTTCTTGACGATCCACTCTGCCACCCGACCCCACCGCCACCAGAGAAGGCGTTGCACTCCGGGCTGACGCAGGCGATAGAAGATGGACGCAACAGACGTCCGCCGTCTGACCGACCGGCCTACAGGACTCTTCAACAGTTCCTTCTGATAGTTCTGGAATGAAAAGTCCCCCGATTTAAAGGCCTCCACGATCGTCCGTGCGGCGATCGCCCCCTGGCCCAATGCAGGCCCAATACCCTCTCCAAAAATCCCCTCCACTCCCGCTGCATCGCCCACCAGCAAAATATGGGGAGCAGAAAAAGCGCTGTTTGCCCGGAATACAGGAACGGACTCCCCGTAGAGAGGATAATCCTCCAGACGGTAGCCGTGTCGGGCCATCTCTTCTGCCAGGAGACGGATCATCCGTCGGCGGCTTTCCCGGGGGCCGATCGCAAAATTGGCAATTCCCCATGACCGCATCAACTGCCCCCGAATCAAAATGGGAAAATCCCACACATAACCCGGCACAGCGCGAGAAATGCAGAAAAAGTCAAAATATCCCGCGTTCGGGAGGTGGGAGGAACTTGCCATGGGCGTCGCCCACAACACCAGGGCACAGGCAAAAGGAGGACGCCGATAGCCGGGCACCGCGCGCCGCACCACACTGTGGGCTCCATCGGCTCCAACGACCACCCTGGCCTGATATGTCCCTCTCGGGGTGAGGAGTTCCACGTCCTTTGACCCTGGCGTGGCTTGTTCAACAGGGGTTTCTTCCAGAACCCTCAGGCCGCGTTCACAGGCTTTTTGAACCAGCCAGGCATCCAGTTCTTCGCGATGCATCACGCGAAATCCATAACCCTCGCCCAGTTGGACACGAATGCCTTTCCCCTCAAACAGGAAGTGGGCCCAATCCAGGTCCACGTGAGGCACCTCGGTCACATCCAGGCCCAGACCGTTCAGTACCCTTTCCGCGTCGGGTGTGACTCCCCCACCGCACAGCTTGTTGCGCGGATGCCGGGCCTTCTCCAGGATCAGGGTCCGCTCCGCCAGTTCGGGCGCCATCTGCTGCAGATGCAACGCGGTGGAGATGCCGGCCGGGCCGGCACCGACGATGATGACGTCGTAGGTCTCCATAGATTTCACCTCGGTCAGCCGTGATGGAGAGCATTACG
>DAOUBO010000523.1:0-1969 GCA_034432695.1 Anaerolineae bacterium
CGGTGCGGTATCCTCTGCTCCCAGCCCATCCCCCGCCCCTCCGACGCCCACCCTGGCGCCCTCGCCCACTCCTTCCCCGACGCAGGCACCCACCCCGACGGCAACTCCCTCCCCCACGCCGACCTTCACCCCATTCCCGTCCACTGCCACGCCCATAGCCTTTCCCACTCCCTTCCCCTCGCCAGCGCCTAACCCGACGCCCATGGTAGCGCCCCCCGGCCCTCCGGCATCCGGAGCAGGCCTGCACGCCCTGCTGGAGGACAACGCAGCGTGGATCGCCCTTGGGCTGGCAGCCGTTCTGGCCCTCTGGCAGGGCGTCCGGCGGCGGGCGCGCAAACCGTAGATGAACCTTGCGCCACACGGGAGGCGACCCGCCGGTCGCCCTTACTGAGGGGCGACCAGCAGGCCGCCCTTATTGGGGAGCGACCAACAAGTCACCCCTACTATGGTGGAGGGTGAGGGGGGCCAAAAACCGCCACCGGCAGGACTCTTGGATTTTATGCACCGTTCCGGAAAATCGGCAAGTTGTCCTCTTGAAATGCGGCATGTTGGTGGGAACACCCGGCAACCGGGTTTTCGCCGGGCTACTTCAGTAAAGCCCGCCGAGCCCTCTCTATTTCCTCCCTCAGGAGGGGGTCGGTGTTGAAGTCCAATGCCCGTTGGAAGGCTTCTTCCGCCTGCTCCGGACGCCCCAGGGAAACGTACAGAACGCCCAGGTGGTAGTGGGCGGAAGCCAGTTCAGGGTTCTGGCTCAGGGCTTCCCGAAGGGCTCTCTCCGCCTCAGCGGTCTGCCCTGCCTGGAGGAGGGCCCATCCCAGCAGGTCGTAGGCCTCTGCACGGTCCGGCGCGAGGCGGACCAGGGTCTGTGCGGCCTCCACCCCCTGGCCGTCCCGGACCCGGTCGGTGTGGAAGCGGGCCACGGCCTCCCAGATTTCGGGGTCTTCCGGGGCCAGGCGGACAGCCTCGGCCAGCCAGATGTCGGCCGCCAGGTAGTCTCCCAGGTCGGCGTAAACCAGCGCCAGGTAGAGCGCGAAAGCCGGGTTGGTCGGGTCCAGGTCGTAGGCGGCCTCCAGATGGGGACGGGCCTGGTCGGGGGCTCCCCGCCGCAGGAGGTAAAGCCCCAGCAAGGACCGGGTCAGGGGAGAATCAGGCCGGAGACGGACGGCTGTCTCCAGGTGTCCCCGGGCCCGGGGGGCCTCCTCCGGGGCCAGTTGGGCCAGGGCATAACCCAGCAGGGCATGCGCCTCGGCCAGGGAAGAGTCGTAGGCGAGGGCCCGGTCCAGGGCCGGTACCGCCAGCGCGGGCTCGCCGAAAGCCAGGCATGTTCGGCCAACGGCGACCAGCCGGGCAACGGGCTCCCGGCCGCTCTCCTCCAGAGCGCGAAGCACCGCGGCGGCGAGGGGCGTGGAGGAGGCCTGCAGGTACAGAACGGCCGCGGCCGGGTCAGAGGGAGCCGAAAGGACTCCCAGGCGTTCCTGTGCTCGTCGGTCCTGAGGATCGGCGGCCAGCAGGAGGCGATAGACCCCAACGGCCCGGTCTATTCGGCCGGTGACGAGGTATCCGTCCCCCAGAAGGTGCAGCAGGGAAGGGTCGGAGGACCCTCTGGCGCGGGCCTCCTCCCCCCAGCGGACGGCCGCATCCCACTCGTTCTGGGCGACCAGCAGGGCCGCCCGCAGGGCCGCGCTCTCTGCCGGCTCACCGCCCCGCGCTTCGGCCTCCGCCACGGCCTGCAGGCCCTCCTGTGGGCGGTTCCAGTCCAGGTAAAGACGGGCCAGGCGAAGGTACGGGGCAGGGTCCTCCGGGGAGAGCGCGGCACAGCGGCGGTACGCCGTCTCGGCGGCCGTCCGCTCTCGGATCCGGGCGTGGGCATCACCCTGGACGAGGAGAGCGGCGCAGGGGGCCAAAGTTGGGGAGGGGGCTGAAGTGGGGGTGGGCAGCGCGCGACAGGCGGCCAGAAGCAGCAGGGAGA
>DAOUBO010000524.1:0-3311 GCA_034432695.1 Anaerolineae bacterium
GCGAAGCCGCCCCCCGCCCCCTGTTTCTACCTCCGGTCCGCGGCCACCGCGGAGACTTCCGCCCATCGGACCCCCTCCAGCCACAGGAACAGGAGCCCCAGCAGCGAGACTGGAACCAGCAGGATGGCATGCAGAACCAGGACGTAACTGGCTGCCAGGGCAGCGGGAGCCCCCAGCCCTTCCAGAATCCGGATGCCCATCTCAAAAGTGCCGATGTAGCCGGGAAGGGAGGGAAGGGCCGTCAGCAGGTTGACCGCGCCGCCCATCACCATCATGGGAACGTAGCCCAGGCCCAGGCCAAACGCAAAACTGACCAGCCAGTATTTCAGGACTTCCAGCAGCCAGATCCAGAGGGTGACGGTGAACAGGATGGCGATGTCCCGTGCCCGACGGAGCCCTTCCAGGCCGATGATGATCCCTTCCAGAAACCCCCATAGCGCTTGCCGGAATCGGTGGGGGACCGTTTTTTCCATCCCCCAGCGGCCGAGACGGCGGAGCAGGTCGGGACGGGCGGCAAGAAAAAGGAAAACCCCCAGCGCGCCAGAGAAGGCGCCGCTGGCAGCGACGACCAGTCGGTTCAGGAAGGCCGAGAGGGGCACAAAGAGCAGGCCGAAGAGGACGAACAGGATGAGGCTCAGTCCGTCAAACAGCCGTTCCACGAGGGCCGTGGTTAACGTTGTGCCAATGTGGATGCCCTCCTTCCGCCAGAGGACGTAGGCCCGCAGGACTTCGCCCAGTCGGGCCGGGAGCAGGTCGTTGCCCATATAGCCGATCATCACGATGGGGAAGAGGCGGTTGGGCGGGACCCGTTTGCTTCCCCGCAGGAGAAAGTGCCATCGCCAACACCGGAACCAGACGGCGATGAAGTAGACCGCAAGGCCCGGAAGGACCCAGATATAGCGGGCGCGGCGCAGCCCCACCCAGACCTCCGGCAGATGGAGGTCGCGGAAGGCCACCCACAGGAAGAAGAGGCTGACGAAGAGACCGATGACCAGAAAGGCGATATGACGTCGGTTCATGGCCGGTTCCTGTCCAATCGGATGTGGGACGTTGGAATGATACACCAGAGTGGGATTTTGGTGAAGTCGGCCCCCATTTGCCTTAGGAGCAACCTGCCGTATAATTACAACCGTGCGACAGGAGACAGCGGAGACAGGGGCACTGTTTGGGTTGACGACCTTCCGGGAGGATAGCGATGCCCATCGGAGCGTTTACTTTTGTCCTGCATAGCCATCTGCCCTATTGCCGGATGGCCGGCCGCTGGCCCCACGGCGAGGAGTGGATCCACGAAGCCATGGCCGAAACCTACATCCCCCTCCTCAACGCCCTGACCGACCTTTACGAGGAGGGAGTGCCCGTCCGCCTGACGCTGGGGCTGACCCCTATCCTCTGCGAGCAACTGGCGGACCCCACGGTCCAGGACCACTTTGAGGCCTACGTACAGGAGCGAATCCGGGCCGCCGAGGCGGACATCCCCCGCTTCCAGCAGGAAGAGAACCCCCATGCGGCGTATCTGGCCTCCTTCTATCGGGACGGGTACAGCCGGATCCTGGAATCTTTCCGCCATCGGTACGGCCGCAACCTGCTGGGAGGCTTTCGGCGGCTTCAGGACGCGGGGGTCATAGAAATCATCACCTCGGCCGCCACCCACGGGTATCTTCCCCTGCTGGGCACCGACGCGGCGATTCGCGGGCAGTTGAAGGCCGGGATCGCCTCCTACCGCCGCCACTTCGGACGGGCCCCGCGGGCCATCTGGCTCCCCGAGTGCGCCTACCGCCCCGCCTACATCGCCCCCGACGGCACCCTCCGCGCCGGCATAGAGACCCTGCTGGCCGATGAAGGGCTGGGCTGCTTCTTCGTGGAGACCCACGCCATTGAGGGCGGGCGTCCGGTCGGGAAAGCGGCGGGGGAGGCCATCGGCCCCTATGGCGCCATCGTCCGCCGCTACGTCCTCCCGCTGGAAGCGCTGGCCGTCCCAGAGAAGCCCCGGACTACCTATCGGCCCTACTACGTCGTCAACACCACGCCGGGCGTGGAGCGGGAACACTCCGGCGTGGCCGCCATCGGCCGCAACAACCGCACCGGCATGCAGGTCTGGTCCGCCGACTGGGGCTACCCCGGCGACTTTGACTATCGGGAGTTCCACAAAAAAGACCACCGCTCCGGCCTCCAGTACTGGCGGGTTACCGGCGCGCGGGTGGACCTGGCCTTCAAGGACTGGTATCACCCCGACTGGGCGCAGTACAAAGTGGGAGAGCATGCCCGCCACTTCGCCTGGCTGGTGACCGACCTGCTGGAGCGATACCACGCGGAGACCGGTCAGGTTGGCCTGATTGCCTCCAACTACGACACGGAACTCTTCGGCCACTGGTGGTTTGAGGGGGTGGACTGGCTCCGGGAGGTCCTGCGGCTCCTGGCCGGCTCCGACCGGGTAGAACTGACCACGGCCAGTCGCTATCTGAATGAGCATCCACCGGAGGAGGTGCTGGCGATCCCGGAGAGTTCCTGGGGCCTGGGTGGCGGCCACTGGACCTGGGACAACCCGGAGACCCACTGGATGTGGACGCCGATCCACGAATGCGAGGCGCGGATGAGCCGGCTGGCGCGCGAGAAAGGGGAGACCGCTACGGCCGACGAGGCCTTCGTCCTCAACCAGGCGGCGCGGGAACTGCTGCTCCTGGAGGCCTCCGACTGGCCCTTCCTGGTCACCACGGGACAGGCGCGGGAGTATGCCATCCAGCGCTTTACCGCCCACGTGGAGCGGTTTGAGAAACTGGCCGCCAGCGTGGAGTCGGGGCATCCCGACCGCGCCCTGGCGGAGGAACTCTGGGAACTGGATAAGGTCTTCCCGGACGTGGATTTCCGATGGTGGAGTGGGTAAGTCTTTCCCGAGCAGAAGGGCAAGATTGCGCGGCTTGAACTGGCTCTGGAGCAGGTGGACGGCGCCTGCAGGCATTAGACGTCATCGGAAATCGCGTTGGGCAAGCAAAGAGCGCAAGTATTTATTGAGCTTCGCTCTTTAAAAGCAACCCTCTTCGTACCTGCAGGAGGTTCAACCCTCACCCCTCCCCTGCCCCTCCCCTCTCCCGCTCGCCTGCTTCGCTGCGCTCGCAGTGACATTCTTCGGCGGCGGGCGAGGGGAGGGGAAATAGGGGGATTTTGCGGCGGCGGCCGAAGGCCGCCTATTAGTTATCATGGTGGTAGGACACGCCATATTGAGATATAATCCGCAGTACCAACCCAGTTCGCCGATCCCCCTCGGCACAGGCCTGGGCAAAGAGGACCTAAAGGCCATTGCGCTGCGAGCGCCT
>DAOUBO010000525.1:0-3170 GCA_034432695.1 Anaerolineae bacterium
ATCACCCCCAGCGCGGCCGGGATGGCGCCGTCCAGCGTGCGGGAGAGGGCCAGAAGGGTGGGAGAGAGGGCCAGCATCAGTCCGCTCCCCAGCGCGCCCCAGCGGCCCAGGTACCGCCGGAGGAGGAGCGGGGTCAGCGCCAGCCCGACCCCGCAGAGGGCCGGCACCAGGCGGGCCAGCCCGTCCCCGCCGCGGAAGAGGGCAAAGAGGAGGACGCTGGCGTGGAAGAGGAGCGGCGAAATCGCCCGGGCCTCGGGCGGGATGCCGCCCCCGTGGGCCGTCCTGTACGCCGCCAGCGCCTGGACGGCCTCGTCCGAGGAGAGCGGCGCGGCGCCCAGCCCCACCAGCCGCAGCGCGGCGGCGAGCAGAAGCAGAAGGACCCAGAGCAGGCGTTCCAGAGAATCGGGGTGCATAAGTACTGCGTGTTTCGTATTCCGTTTATACGCTCTGGACGCGGATGAACGCGGATGGACGCGGATAAAAACGGACTACGGAATACGGACTACGGAATACGGACTACGGAATACGGAATACTCTCACTCCCCCCGCGTCGTACACGACCTGGCCGATGCGGGCGAACTTCGCCAGGCCCTCCGGCGGGTAGCGGGATTGCTCCAGCAGGCCGATGTAGACGTATTGTATACCATATTGCCTCAAAAGGGACAAGGCCTGGTCGGTATCGGTGGTGGTGTAGAGGGTCTGGATGTCCGGCTCGCGACGGGCCGGTTCGGCGTAGTCCCCGCGCCACTGGTGCTCATGCCCGCCCCAGCCCAGCAGGGTCGGCAGGCCGGTGAAGGCGGAGATCCGTCCCTCGTAGATGTAGGCCCGGTAGCGGTCGCCCGGGGCCTCCAGGACCACCGGGACGCCCTCCACATGCGCGTTCAGCCAGTCTATGGCGGCCATGTCGGGCCCGTAGAGGGCGCGGAGGTGGGCCGCGCCGTCCAGCGTGGGCGGACCGCCGTACTCCCGCGCGCGGGTCGGAATCGCCAGCGCCGGATAGACCAGCCCCAGGGCGACCAGGACCGCGCTCACCCACGCGACCCACCGGGGCCCCCGGTCCCAGAAGCGGGCCAGCGCGTACGCGGCGGCAACCCCCCACATCGTCCAGGCCTGGAAGTAGAACTTGAAGACGGTGTTCATCCGGGTGCCGAAGAGGTCCCGGAGGTAGAAGAACTCCACGGCCAGCGTCAGCGCGGCGCCCGCGACGACCAGGAGGGAGACAAAGGTCGCAGGGCGCAGGGTGCAGGTTGCAGGTCGCGGGTCGCAGGGCGCAGGGCGCAGGTCGGGAGGGGCATCTTTGGCCGACGCGCGGCTCCGGAGGGCCGTCAGCGCGGTAACCAGCAGCGCCCCCAGGAAGAGGGCCGTCCAGGGGGAGAGGAAGCGCGCCGCCAGCCGCGCCGCGATCAGGCGAGGTGCATCCGGGACGTTCTCCAGGCCAGGGATGGGCCCGCCGCTCCGCAGCGCGGCCAGGTAGAACCGACCCTGCGGGTGGAAGAGCACCCCCAGGGCGAGGAGAGCCAGGAGCCCCAGGACAACCGCCAGGGTCCAGAGGGCCACCTCCTTCCAGCGGACCTTCTGCTCCTGGGCCTGGGCAACCGTCCAGGCCACCACGGGCGCCAGCAGCGGCCCGAACATCACCAGGAACTGGGGCAGGCGGGTCGGGTTGAACAGGTTGGGGAGGATGCCCGAGGCCTGGGAGCGGAGGCCCAGCCAGAAGGGGAGATACAGAAGGACGCTGGCGGCAAGAAGCAGGATGGAGGAGAGAAGGGGCGTCCTTCAGCGCCCCCGGCCCGGGGGCCAGAAACAGGCCCGCCGCGAAGACGGCGAAATAGACCGGGAGGTCCCAGGTGTTCAGAAACCCCATCCCACCCAGGCAGACCGCATATAAGAGAAAACCACGAAGACACGATGACGCAAAGGGAAATTTTTGATGATCGCTTCGTGTCTTCGTGTCTTTGTGGTGATACAGAACATTCAGCGCCAGGGCGAGGGCGAGGAGGGCGAAGGGCAGGGAAAGGAGGTGGGGGTGCATATCCCCCAGGATGAAGGAGAAGACCGGGAATTCGTCAATGACTTCCTGTTGCGCGGGGCTGGCAGGGGAGTGCCATGGGGCGTAGTCGTGGAGGACCCGCGAGGCCTGCCACCACCACATAAACCGGTTCGGCATCCAGGAGCCCTCGGCGAAGGGCGGCGGCGCGACGTTGATGGACCGGATGTCCAGCCACTTCCAGAACGCGGCGGGGAGAAGCCCCCGGGCATGCAGGACCTCCAGCGCCCCCTCCAGATTGCCGACCAGCACGACCATCAGCGGGCCCAGCAGGGCTGCCCAATGAATGGACGCGGATGAACGCGGATGAACGCGGATGTGTTCTTTATCCATGAAATCCGTGCAATCCGTGTAATCCGTGGTTTCATCTCCTGCCAGCAGGGCGTAGAGCAGGCCGTAGGCCCCCGTGACGGTGAGGGCGAAGAGGGTCGCGATCCCCAGGTTGAAGGCGACGGTGGAGGGGACTGCCGCCAGGTGGGTCAGCATGCCCACCATCAGGTAGCCGAAATAGTAGTAGGAGATGGCATAGCCCGAGAGCCAGGGGTCGTGGGGCGGGAAGCGGGGGGCCCGGAGGACAGCGTTGAGAAAGGCGATCTCCATCCACTTCTCCCCACCCGCCGTCTCAATGCGGGGCATATAGGCCCGGACGACGCACCAGAGGGCGAAGGCCAGGGCGAAGAGGAGTTCTATGCAGGCCGCATGGCGCAGGGTCGCATGGTGCAGGGATGGGGCATCCGGGTCGTTGGAGCCGGAGGGGCGGGGGAAGAGCCACACGGCCCCGCCGGCCAGGGCCAGCAGGAGCAGGGCCGCCACGACCCCGCCCGGGGTGTTCGGCAGCCATCCGAAGACGGAGAGGATCCAGAAGAGATACCCGCCCACCATCAGCCCCAGCGGGCGGGCGAAGGCGTAGCCCCGACCGGGCATCCGGCGGAAGAGGCGGAGCGTCAGCGGCAGCACGGCCAGGCCGACCAGTTGCAGGGCCAGATACCAGCGGATCGCGGCGATCATAAGAAGACGAGATTCAGTTCGGTCTGCAAACGTGCTCTACGTGCCGGGCACTTCTGAAGGTGCCTGGCACGTCTCTGGCTCTCAGGCTGCCTTCAGGATGCTCCGCCGCCACTAC
>DAOUBO010000526.1:0-2314 GCA_034432695.1 Anaerolineae bacterium
AATTGGCCGCCGCCAGGGCCTCCACCTCCCAGCGGACCTCCATCTCGGAGATGGCAGGAGGCAGGTTCAGTTCGGGAAACCGGGCACGTTCGGGAACGTCCCGGAACAATTCCTCTATGGATTTCACGCCGATGGCCTCCAGCATGGCCTTTCGGTCCTCGTCGGAGTGGGGGACAAAGGTGAAGGACATCGCAGCACCTCCGGTGAGATTCGGGCTAATACGTGATCTCCAGCAGTCCTTCGGCGATCTCGCGGAGTTTCCCCGCGGGCATTTCCGCCAGTTTCATCGCGATTTCCAGATAACTGCGGTTAATGGGCTTGAGGACAAACTCCTGTATCTGGGGAGGAAGTTCCCGGAATGCGCGCAGGGCTGGGTCCTCCTCGCTCCGTGCGGGCCGCTGTTCCTGGAGCACCCCCTGCGCCAGCGGGCCGCCCTGGTCCAGAAACCGCTCCATCGGGCAGTCCAGGGCGTGCGCCAGAACCTCCAGTTCGGGCAGCGGGATCGGGAGTTCGCCATACTCGTAGGCCTCTATCTGTTCGGGGGTGCAGTCAAGCAGACGGGCGAGGTCTTCCAGGCTCTTGCCGGCCTCCTCCCGGGCCTGGCGGATCAGCACGCCAACGATACGGTGACGCAGCGCCAGAAATTCCGGGATGTTGGCGTCGGGGGGCTCTCCCAGCAGTTGGGGGTCGTCGCTCAGGAAATGGCTCAGAGGAACGTTCAGGAAATAGGCCAGAGCCTCCAATTCGGGAAGGGAAATGGGCCGATCCCCCTCTTCCCACGCGATGAAGGTCTCCGGAGAGACCCCCAGAAAACGGGCACATTCCTCCGGAGTCCGGCCCGAATGGATTCGGGCATCCCGGATCAGGACGCCGAGGATGCGCCCCCGCAACTCCAGCGCTTCACGATTCATAAGGACCCTCTTTCATACCGATTGAAAATGGGCCTCCCTGGGGCTTCGCACGCCGGGGGTCGGGCTTGAACGCAAGATGAATCCCCGAAAGGTAGGGGCGACCTGCTGGTCGCCTTTATGGGGGGCAACATGCCGGTCGCCCCTACAGTTCCCTAAAGTTTGGGCCTGTGGTGGAGGGTGAGGGGGGCCAAAAACCGCCACCGACAGGGCTCTTTGATTTTGCGTACCGTTCCGGAAAATCGGCAAGTTGCTCTCTTGCAGTGCGGAATGTCGGCGATTGTCTCACCAGGGGGATTATAGCATAACCACTGTTTTTGACAAAACCGGCCGGGGTTCGGAGCGGCTGAAATCGCCCACCCCGGGCCCCCCAGCCTCTGGTCGGCCTTTGTAGCGCACGATTCATCTTGTGGCGGCCGGAGGGGATGTCCCGACTCAACCGAACTTCAAGGGGAAAAGACAAATTTGTCTTTTTTGCCTTCGCAGAGCAGTTGGCCTGAAAACTGAAATGCGCCCACCAGGGGCCATGGACTTGACGGCCGGAGGGTTTATGGTACAATACAAGCCGGGCCCCCATCGTCTAGCCAGGTCAGGACATGGGCCTTTCAAGCCCAAGGCACGGGTTCAAATCCCGTTGGGGGTACCAGAGAAGGCGGCTCATAGTGAGCCGCCTTCTCGTTTTTGTCCTCCCCATCAGAGCCCCAGGTCCCATCCCAGGCCAATGGATGTGAACCACGCTCCCAGGACACGAAGCCAATCCATAAAGAGCAGGACGCCGAACAGGAGGATCAGAGCCCCAGTTGCAATCTGGATAGTATGGAGATGGCGTTGAAGGCGCCGCAACCCGTTGGCCAGGCGGTCCACCGCCAGGCCGACCAGCAGAAAGGGGACTCCCAAACCAATGGAGTAGGCCGTCAGCAGGAGAACGGCCTGCCCGGCGGTCTCCTGGCTGGCTCCCAGCACCAGAATGGCCCCCAGAACCGGCCCTACGCAGGGGGTCCATCCAGCGGCAAACGACACACCGACCAGGAGGGAAGAGAGGTATCCCCACCGGGAGTGGGTGCGGAAGTGCAGGCGGCGCTCGGTATAGAGGGCAGGAAGTTTGATCGCCCCCATCAACGTCAGGCCGAAGAAGACCATAATCAGGCCGCCCACCCACCGGACCCAATCGGAGCGGAGGAGTCCTCCCAACCCACCCGCGGCCGCGCCCAGCGCGGCGAAAACGCCTGAGAAACCGACGACAAAGGCCAGAGCGTGCAGGAAGGTCGCGAACCGCTCCCGACCCGACAGGGTCGTGCCGGCCGCTACGACGGCCCGGCCGCTCAGATAGCCGATATAGGCCGGCACCATCGGGAGGACGCAGGGAGAAAGAAACGACGCCAGGCCTGCCAGCCCGGCCAGCACCA
>DAOUBO010000527.1:0-2544 GCA_034432695.1 Anaerolineae bacterium
CTGAGGGAAATGGGTCCTCGGGTGGAGGGGGTGGAAGCCCTGCCCCGCCAGCAGGAGCGCCTGGTGGCCCTCTTCACCCGCCTGGCCCGGATGGGGTACAGCGTGCGGGTGGAGGGGAGCGTTGACCGCAGCATCCTCATCACCGGGAACAACAACCAAGTGGTCCTCGCCGACGGGGGACGCCTGGCCATCCTGTTCCGCTCCCTCCCTGACCTGGACCGGGCGCGGACCGAATCCCGGGCCCACATCCGCCGCGCCTGCGAGTTCCTCCCCCTGGAGGGGCTGGCCCTCCCTGAAATCCACGGCCGCCCCCTGGATCCTGCCCGCCTGTGCATCCCCCTGGACCGGGTCTACATCAAACTGCGGGCCCTCCCCTACCGGGAGCGCCTGGAGGAGTCCCCTCCGCCGGAGGACGTCGGGGCGATGGCCCGCTACATCCGGAAGCAGCAGGAGAGATACCGACAGGGGGAGACGCCCTTCCTGCGGGAGGGGGAAATCGTCCCGCCGGAGGAGGCGGTGGAGCGGCATCCCCGACTGGTCCTCCTGGGCGCTCCGGGGGCGGGGAAATCCACCTTCCTGCGCCACCTGGCCCGGGCCTGGGCCGCCGGGGCAGACGCGCTCCCCCTCCTGATCCCCCTCGGCCGGGCCGACGCGGCGATGGCCGGGGGCCGCCCCCTCCTGGAGGCCGCGCTGGACCTGCTGACCGCCCACAAAGTGGGGGAGGAACGGGAGGCCCTCCGGGCCGCGCTGGAGCGGGAGATCGCCGAAAAACGGGTCTGCTGGCTCTGGGACGGCCTGGACGAGGTCCGGCTCTGCCGCCGGGAGGTGGTGAACGGGCTGGCCCGCCTGGCCGCCGACGGCGGCCGGATGGTGGTCACCTCCCGTCCCCTGGGGTATGAGCCCATTGCTGGCTGTGGCGCCCTCTACGAGGTCCTCCCGCTCCTTCCGGAGGACGCCGAAGCGTTCGTGGACCGCTGGTTCCGGGCCCTGGCGGAGGCGCGGGAGGTGCCGGAAGGGGAGCGGCCGGGGTGGGCCGGGGAGCGGGCCGCGTGGCTGCGAGGGCAACTGGCGGACCAACCTGGCCTGCAGGAGGTGGCCCGCACTCCCCTTCTGCTCACCTTCCTGGCCGTCCTGGCCGGGGACGAGCCGCGCCGGGATCTCCCCCGCACTCGCAAGGGCCTCTACGCGCTCTACGTGGAGCGGCTCCTCACCGTCTGGGAGGCCCGGCGGCGGGGGGATGAGGAGAAACTCCTGCTCCCCGGCGTGAAGGACCCCGGCGAGGCGCGGGAACTGCTCCTCTGGGGCTTCCGACGGGTGGCCCTCCACCTGCACCGGGCCTACGGCGAGGCCCCCGATCGCGCGGCCCGCCCGGCCGTGAAGGATGCCCTGGCGGAGGCGCTGGGCCGGGAGGCGAACCTGGGCCGCTTTGAGGCCCCGGCACGGGCGGAGGCGATCCTGGATTTCTGGGAGCGGGCGGGGCTGCTGGACCGCTACCGGCTGGGGGGCCGGGAGTGGCTGGCCTTCCGCCACCTGACCTTTCAGGAATACGGCGCGGCCTGCGCGCTGGCTGAAATGCATCGGGACAACTCCGATGGCCTCTGGGCGGAACTGAAGCCTCACCTGCCGGAGGACGAGTGGGCGGAGGTCATCCCGCTGGCCCTGGCCCTCTGCGGGAGAGATGTCACCTCTCTGGCGGAGCGCCTCCTGGAGGCCAACGAGAACGACTTCTGGCGGCAGCGCCCGCTCTTTCTGGCCGCCGCCGCGCTGGCCGAGGGCGCGGCAGTGAGGGAGGAGACCCGGCGGGCCGTTCTGGACGGCCTGGCCTTCCTGGCCCGAACCCGGGGACTGTTTGAATTCGGCCCGGAACGCGCCAGCGCCGGTGACGCGCTGCTGGCCCTGACCCGCCTGAACGCTGCCGAACGCCTTCGGGAGATCGCGCGAAACCAGCAGTTGGAGGCCAGCGTGCGCCGGGCGGCTGCCGAAGCGCTGGGCCGCCTGGGCCGGGCTGAAGAGGCGGCGGGGATTCTGCTGGCCCTGGCGTGGGATGAGCGGGTGGAGGCCGAGGTGCGGATATGGGCTGCCGAAGCGCTGGGCCGCCTGGGCCGGGCCGAAGAGGCGGCGAAGATTCTGCTGGCCCTGGCGCGGGATGAGCGGGTGGAGGCCGGGGTGCGGATATGGGCTGCCGCAGCGCTGGGCGAACTGGGCCGGGCCGAGGAGGCGGCGGAGATTCTGCTGGCCCTGGCGCGGGATGAGCGGGTGGATGCCTGGGTGCGCCGGGGGGCCGCCGAAGCGCTGGTCCGCCTGGGCCGGGCCGAAGACCTGCTGGCCCTGGCGCGGGATGGGCGGGTGGATGCCTGGGTGCGCCAGGCGGCTGCCAAAGCGCTGGGCGACCTGGGCCGGGCCAAAGATCTGCGGGAACTGGCCCGGGATGCGTCCATAGACCCGGCCGTCCGGGCCGCGGCAGAGGAAGCGCTGAGGGAAATGGGATATCCGGGGGAAAATGACGGAATGACGGAATGATGGAATGACAGAATGACAGAATGA
>DAOUBO010000528.1:0-2268 GCA_034432695.1 Anaerolineae bacterium
GCCGCGGCGGGGGCGTGCGGGGCGGCGGCCGTCGCCGCCGGGATGGCGGCCGCCGGCCTGATGGAAAAGGACGCTCAGGCTCTGGAAGACCTGAGAGACAAAAGGGAGCGGGCCACCGGATGGGCCTTCCTCTGGCTGACGGCGAGCATCCTGCTGGGAGCCCTCTGGGCCCGGGATGCCTGGGGGCGGTTCTGGGGCTGGGACCCCAAGGAGACCTGGTCGCTGGTCCTCTGGCTCGGGTATCTCCTGCTCTTTCACCTTCGGTCGCTTCCCCGCTGGAGGGGCCGGAGAATTGCCTGGATGACCCTCGCCGCGTTCGCCGGGGTGCTCTTCCTGCTCTGGGGCGTTCCCTGGCTGGTCCGGGCGGCCCGGCTGGAAAGCCTGCACGGGTTTTAGAAAAGGGGAGGCAGGATGTTGCTCTCCGAGTACCCCCGTCCCATGGTGACCGTGGATGTGGTCATCCTCACGTTTCGGGACCGGGACCTTCAGGTCCTGCTGATCCGCCGGAAGCATCCGCCCTTTGAGGGGATGTGGGCCATTCCAGGGGGATTCGTAGATATAGACGAACCCCTGGAGCGCGCCGCCCTCCGGGAACTGGAGGAGGAGACCGGGGTCCGGGACGTCCGACTGGAGCAACTGTACACCTTCGGAGACCCCGGGCGGGACCCGCGAGGGCGGACCATCACCGTCGCCTACCTGGCGCTGCTCCCCGCCCACCGGACCACCGTCCAGGCCGGAGACGACGCCGCTGATGCCCGCTGGTGGCCCCTCCGAAGCCTGCCCCCTCTGGCCTTTGACCACGACCGGATTCTGGACTGCGCCCTTCGGAAACTGCGCCGGGACCTCCGCTGTATGCTTCCCCTTCCCGAACTGCTTCCGGAAACCTTCACGCTGGACGAACTCCGGGAGGTCCACGAAGCCGTCCTGGGAGAGCGGTTGGAACCCCGCCGGTTCCGACGCAAAGCCCTTTCGTCCGGCGTTCTGGAGCGGACCGGGGGTTTCCGGCGGGAAAGAGGACAACGGCGCGCGCTCTACCGGTTCCGCCTGGAGGGGCTCGTCGGGCTACCCCATCTTCCACTTCTGGGGTATAATCCGGGGTGAACGAAACCCCATCCCACGTAAGGAGCCGAATGGACCAAACCCTGTTTTTGATCCTTCTCTTTGTTGCGCTCATCGGCTTCATGTTCTGGAGCCAGTGGCGGGCGCGGCGGAGATATCAGCAGCAGTTGAGTGAACTGCAGACCGGCGACCTGGTGATGACCGTCGGCGGCATCTACGGGAAACTGACCCGGATAGACCGGGAGGCCCAGATCGCCCATCTGGAGATCGCGCCAGGAGTGGAGGTTCGCATCAACCTGGGGGCCATCAGCCGACGGCTGGGTCCCGGCGGGGAGTGAGGCGGGGAGACCGTGCGGGTGGAGGTCGCTGTCGCCAAGGTCCCTCGCTGGGCAACTCCCGAGAGTGGGGATACCCTGGAGATGGTGGAGCGCCCCCAGGGGGGTCTCTCCTTCGTTCTGGTAGACGGACAACACACCGGACGCGCGGCCAAGGCCGTCAGCCAGATGGTCGCCCGGAAAGCCATCGCGGAGTTGGCGGAGGGCGTCCGGGATGGCGCGGCCGCCCGCGCAGCCCACGATGCCCTCTACACCTCCAAAGGCGGCCGGGTTTCCGCCACGCTGAACATCGTCTCCGTGGACCTGGCGACCCGGACCCTTGTCCTCTCCCGCAACAATCCCCACCCTGTGCTGCTGGTGGAGCCGGAGGGGGATCTCCGTCTCCTGAACGAACCCTCCCAGCCGGTGGGGGTCTACCCCCGCACCCGGCCCGTCATCACCGAGGTACCCCTGAGGCCGGGGCTGACGGTCGTCGTCTACACCGATGGGTTGGCCCACGCGGGGGAGGGCCGGGGCGGGCCGATGGACCTCCCTGCGGTGGTGGGAGAACTGATCTCGCGCGGCCTGGACGCCCGCCGGATGGCGGACGAACTGCTGGCCCGCGCGCTGGCGCTGGAGGATAACCGCCCGCGGGACGATATCAGCGTCCTGGTCCTGCGGGTGACGGAGGAGGACGGGGACCTGGCCCGGCGTCTCTTCGTCCAGGTCCCGCTGGGGGTGTGAAGTGGCCCGCGTGCGTATCCTGACCGACAGCACCGCCGATGTCCCTCCGGACCTGGTGGCCCGACTGAACATCACGGTCGTCCCCGCCTACATCCAGATGGCGGGGCAGAGCCTGCGGGATGGAGAGCAGATCTCGCGCGCGGAGTTCTAC
>DAOUBO010000529.1:0-2520 GCA_034432695.1 Anaerolineae bacterium
GTAGCTGGCTGGCGCGCGTCTCCCCCCGCCGGGCCGGGCCCACCTCCAGCAGATACGGCGGGATGAAGGTGGGAGATGAGGTCGGCAGGTAGCGCCGGGGGTCGTAGGAGCCGTCGCCGACCAGGAGGACATAGGTCGGGCGGGGATTCCAGTTGCTGTAGGCATCGGCGACCAGGCGGCGGATCGCCTCCGGATCGGGCCGGCCGTCGCCGTAGGCGTCGTAGACCCCCAGGACGTTGACGACGGCCACACTGAGCCCCTGGGACCGGCGCAGGTCGGCCAGCGGGCCCAGGGCGTCGGCGAAGGCCGGATGGGTGATGACCAGGTAGTCGGCGCCGGCCGCGCCACCAGCGATGTGGAACCCCCAGAGGTCCTCCCGGGCCCGAATCCGGTCGGGCGCGCGGATGGCTCCCTCCGTCGCCACGATGTACCGACGGGGTCGGTCTCCAGGGTCCGCGAGGGTCACCTGCTGTCCGTCCACCTGCAGCGTCAGGACCCGAACCGGGCGCAGGGGGTCCGTGATGTCGCAGGCCCAGTAAGCGCGGGACGGGTTAAGCCGGACGGTGTAGGCCCGTGTTCCCGAACCGTTTCCTTCGCGTGCGATCAGGGGGAGGTACAGCCGATACGGAAGGTCGGCCGGTGGGGCTCCTTCGGGCGGCATAGGAGCAGTGGCGAAAATGACCTGTTCCCCCCACAGGGCGGCGCCGCCCCTCAGCTGGAGGGCAAACGCGTCCAGCCACGCCCCCTCCACACTGACGTTAGGAATGCCCGGCAGGGAGAGCCGGAGGGTGTTGACGGGAGCCAGGACGGTCGGCGGGATAGGGATGGTCGCGGTGACCGCCGTTCTCCCGTCCCACTCCACCTGTCCCAGGAAGGCATCGTTGAGGAAAACGTCCACCCGATGGTCGGGGTTAATCGGCGCGGAGGTGTAGCCGATCAGCCAGAGGGTCAGGGCGGCCCAGGAGAGAGTGTCGGTGTTGAGGGGGAAGGTGGTGGAAAAAACGGAAGGGCCCGGGCGCTTCAGGTCGGCCCAGGCCCAGCGGTCGCCGTCCCGGCCGGAGGGGACGGCTCCACAGAAGCAGTTGGGCGTATAGATGGCATTGGTCTCGTAGACCTTTTCTATCAGCGGGGCTTCAGCGGGCAGGTCCTTCCAGACGGAGGCCCGGGCAGACATCCGCAACCCTGGCACGATGTCGGCGACCAGCCGATAGACATCCCGGTCGGTCCAGCGGCTGGGGCGGGGTTCGGCGTAGAAGAGGACGGCCTCGCCGGGCTCAAAGACGGCGTCACCGTCCCCGGCCCATTCGTATGCCACCTCCTCCGTACCCCGAAAGAGGCGGAGGTTCGCCGGATCCGCTCCGGCGAAGCCCAGGGGCTGGAGGTCTTCCCAGGAGACCCGGTAGAGGCCGGGGCGGGAGATCTCCAGAAAGACCTCACGCGGGCCGCCCTGAGGGCGGCTATCCCCCTCCACAGGCCGGGCGGCGGAGGCTGCGGGAATGGCGTGCTGCGGGTTGAGGACGGCGCGGCGCACCGCAGACAGGAGAGGGTCGTCGCCGGAGACCCCGGGTCGGACCCCGCCGGGGAAACGGACTTCCACCCGAAGGTGCTGGTAAAACCGCAGGTGGTCCCCCTCGGGCAGGGCGGGGTAGAAGGTCAGTCGGGCCAGCCGGACGCCCCGAACGGTGCCGACCTCCTCCAGGGCAACCGGACCGGAAGGGGGGCGAACGCTCTGGAGCGTCGGGGTATAGGCCGGGCCCACGGGGCGCCCTTCCTCATCCCGTATCACCCCGACGGGTTCCGGGGCCACCGCGAGGGGCGCGGGGAGGGGGAGAATAGCCGTTCGGGCCGAGAGGATGCGGAGGGAAGGGATCGCGCCCGGCGGCACGGCGATGAGGGCGGAGGTAAGGGGGAGACGCAGCGCGCCGGGCCGCCCGTCTATCTCGTACCCCTCAGCGATCAGTTCCACAGAGCCGTCGGGGAGAGGACGAAAATCGGGCGGAGGAGGCGTCCACTCCACGATCAGACTGTCCGGTGAACTTTCCGGCGGCGGGGGGGGCGCGCTAACCAGGAGAAAACCGAGAAACCCCAGAGCGGCTATCCATCCTCTCCAGCCCTTTTGTGCTGTGGTCAGAGATGAACGCATACCAACCTCTTCTGGTCCATCTTGTTAACGGCAACTTTGCGGGTCATTTCGCCTTTACCCCTCGTGAACTGCGGAAGTCCTGTTATAGAATAGCCCAAAATGCCGGGTTGTCAAGGGGAGGGCGAACGGGCCAGGCCCTTCTGAAAGTGCCGGGCACGTGCAGGCCACGCAAAACGTGCCAGGCCCTTCTGAAAGTGCCTGGCACGTGCACTATTGGCGGGGCAGAGTCGCCGCCCGGCTCAGCGCAGCACCAGCGGCAGGTAGACCCGGTCCGGCAGGGCCGCCCCCCCCACGGCCGCCCGCACCGGCCCACAGCGGGTCTCCCGGCCGGACGGATCCACGGCTGCCAGCCAGTACCACCAGTCGCCCGCCGCGGG
>DAOUBO010000530.1:0-8463 GCA_034432695.1 Anaerolineae bacterium
TCCCCCTGGCGGTCCACCACCCCCAGCGGCTTCTGCGGCACCGTCTGCCACAATATTATGTACCCCTATATGGCCAGTTACCAGCAGTCCACCCACACCCGGGTGAACTGCGTGGAGTGCCACAGAAGCCGTTGGAGTTGGTGTACCGCCAGGTGAAGACCCCAAGGAAGGCGGCGGCGGCGACGAGGGCCGTCACGACCAGGTAGGGCATGGCCCGTCGCCAGCGGGAAGCGTCCGGCCCGGGCAGGAAAAAGGCCCGCAGGTTCTGCCAGATAGAGCGGCCCATTCGGTTCATCGCTCCCCCCCAGAGTTGACGGAACGAGAAGAGGGGGCGAGATGGCCCGGATGGTCCGGCTCCTCTCGCCCCCCCGGATGCAGCAGAGCGGTGGGTACTTATGGCCGCGTCATCCCGGCCACGCTGCCGCCGATGTCGGCGATGCTGTCGTAGAGGACCTGGAGGATGTACTTGCCGTTGTGGACGTAGGCGCCGGGGTCCTTCTGGGCGAACTGGTAGTTGTACGCGGCCTTCAGGAGGCGCGGGGTCCAGGCGTTGTAGCGGTTCTGGGGATTGACCTCGTCCGGGTCCGCCTGGCCGTTGCCGTTGGTGTCCACGAAGAAGTAGGGGTAGGCGTGGGCGTCGTAGACGATGGGCGTGCCGACCTTCTCGGCGGCGTACTTCTGGATGGCCGCGTAGAGGGTGTCCCGCATCGTCGCGACCTCGCCGGCGATCCCCTCCTTCGTGTCGCCGTCGCCGTCAAAGTCGGTGGCATCCATCCGGATGTCCTCCGGCCTCTCCGCCTTGTGGCACCCGGCGCAGGCCTGCACCTTCACTTCCAGCGCGTGGACGTCGTGGCAGTCCACGCAGGTCTGGAAGCCCTGGACGTGCTCAAAGCGGCCCACGTAGGTCTTGCCGTCGTACTCGTAGGCACCCTTGACCTCCGTCCCGAAGAGGCTGGCCCCCGCTGCAAAGTAGTGGATGTTGCGGAAGGCCAGTTTGTCGGACGGGGTATCGGGGCCCACCCCGGCCGCCGCGACCGCGCGATTGACGCTCACCGTGGACTCCCGGCCCTGGTGGCACTGGAGGCAGAGGTTGGCGTCCAGGTTCTCCAGCGCGACCTTCGCGCCGCTGGGGAAGGTCACCTCCTTGACCTCGTAGCGGGCCGGGAATTTGGTGTGGTCGTGGCAGGTGGTGCAGGCCATGCTGCTGGAGGGCTCCACGGCGATGGTGGCGTTGTTCTTCAGGTACATCGGGAGCCCCTCGGCGGTATGGCACCTGACGCAGGCCGCCGGAACCTCGCCCTCGGCGTCCCAGTGCCACCAGGCCTCGGAGGAGCCGTCAAAGTGGCCGGCGTCCACCCGGTGGGCCTTGCTCAGATCCACGGGCTTGCTGAGGGCCTGGTTCAGGTCCTCAATGGAGTCGTAGAGCAACTGGATGATGTACTTGCCGCCGTGGACGTAGGCACCGGGGTCCTTCATGGAGGTCTGGTAGTTGTACGCGGCCTTCAGGAGGCGCGGGGTCCAGGCGTTGTAGCGGTTCTGGAAGTTGGCCTCGTCCGGGTCCGCCTGGCCGTTGCCGTTGGTGTCCACGAAGAAGTAGGGGTAGGCGGCGGGGTTGTAGGCGATGGCGACTTTGGAGACCTCCTGGGCGTAGGCCTGGATGGCCCCGTAGAGCATCGCCTGGAGGGTCTCAATTTCGCCGTAGATGCCCTCCTTCACGTCGCCGTCCCCGTCGTAGTCCTTCGTGGAGCCCTCCATCCGGACCTTCTTGAAGTCCTCCACGGATTTGACGTCCTGGTGGCACATGGTGCAGGCTTCCACCTTGACCTTGAGGGAATGGGAGTCGTGGCAGTCCACACAGGCGGTGAAGCCCTCCACGTGCCCGAAGCGGGCGTCGTAGGACTTGCCGGGGTACTGGTAGCCGCCCTTCGCCAGAGTGCCGAACTGGGTCGCCGCGGCCGCATAGTAGTGGATGTTGATGAAGGCGAGGTCGGCGCTGACCGCGTCGTCGGCGACGCCGGCTTTAGCGACGGCGTTATCCACGGCGACGGTGGAGGCCCGCCCCTGATGGCACTGCATACAGCGGGCCTCGGCGCCCAGGCCCTTCACCTCCGCGCCGGAGGGGAAGACGACGGAGGTGAGTTTCGCAGCCGCCTCGTTGTGGCAGGCCTCGCAGAAAACGACCGTGCCGACCGGGGCGGCCTTATCCACCACGCCGGCCTGGCTCCCGTCCGCGCCGAGGAAGTCCAGGAAGCCGGGAGTGCTGTGGCATTTGGCGCACTCCACGGGCACCTCGCGCGGGTCCGCCTCGTTCCAGTGGGTGAAGGACTCGGAAGCGGCGTCGGCGTGGGCGGATTGGGCCCAGACGCCCAGATACGGACATGTTGCCGCCTCAGCGGGAGATGGTGGCGCTTCCTCCGTTGGCGGAGCGGTCGGGGTGGGCGGGGCCGGGGGGGGAGTGGGGGGTGGCTGGGCGCAGGCCGCCAGCACCACCGCCGCCGCGGCCAGGAGAAGCGCTGCCAGGACGATGGGCCATCGGCGCAGGAGAGATAGGTGCATGGGTGACCTCCTTTGGAAGGTGGTGTATGGGGATTTTTCCCCATACTGGGCGGGAAAACCACCCATAGTATACACCAGGATGGGGAAAAATGCAAGGGGAGTGTGCCGGGGTTCGGGCCCGGGTTGGGACAACCCCTCCGGCCGCCGGGGGCGCGATGGGAAATCCGCCTTCCTGGGCCCTTGTGGGCTGGGGGTCGGCCGGTCCCGCAGGATGAAACTTGCGCTCCAGATAGGTCGGTGAAGGCCGACCGAAGGCCCATGTAGGGGCGACCGGCAGGGGCCCTTAGTTGGAGGCGACCAGCAGCGTCTTTATTGGAGGCGGCCGGCAGGTCGCCCGGATTGGGAGACGACCAGCAGGTCGCCCCTACAGTTGGCCCTGGAGTTTAACGCTTATGCTCCTCCCCCGGAAGGGGAGAAATAGGAGTTTGGGGGCGGCGCGAAGCCGCCGCAATTTCGTCGTAGGTCGGATTGCCAATCCGACTGTGTAGGTCGGATTGCTAATCCGACTGTGTAGGTCGGATTGCCCATCCGACTGTGGTCGGATTGCCCATCCGACTGTGGTCGGATTGGCAATCCGACTTACCTGCTACCTGCAGCAAATGGGTCCGCCAGGCGGGGAGGGCAGGTAGGTACCGGCAGTCCTCTTTGACAAAATCCCGGTTGGGTGTTATACTATAAAGTCACTGCACCTGGCATCTTTTTGTCGGGGTAACCCGCGTCTTTTGAACGGGGCGGTCGGGCGTAGCGCGGGCTGTTGGCCTCCTGCGCAACCCGCGGCGTCCGGCACGAATTCCCATTTCGCGCGGCATCAGTTTTGTGGGGGAGTGGAATGAGTTTGCAGATCAACCAGGTAAACCAGCGGAAAAAATCCTACGGGCGAATCGTCAGCAGCCTGAGCCTCCCGGCCCTGATAGAGGTCCAACTCCAGTCCTACGAGTGGTTCAAAAAAGAGGGGCTGCTGGACCTGTTCACCGAGATTTCGCCGATAGAGAGTTACACCGGTAACCTGCGGCTCCATTTTCCCAGCAGGAAGCCGGAAAGCGCCCAGTTGAAGTTGGAGTACCGGTTTGGGGACCCGCCGCACACCCAGAAAGAGTGCCTGGAGCGGGACCTGACCTTCGCGGTGCCGCTTCACGTGGAGGTTGCCCTGGAGAATCGGGTGACCGGGGAGATTCAGAAGTCGGAAATTTTCCTGGGCGACTTCCCCCTGATGACCGAGAACGGCACCTTCATTATCAACGGCACCGAGCGGGTCGTTGTCAGCCAGTTGATCCGCTCGCCCGGCGTCTACTTTGATCTGGAGGAGGATCGGACGACCGGGCAGCGGCTCTGTATGGCCCGCCTGATCCCCGACCGGGGGGCATGGCTGGAGTTTGAGAGCCGTAAGACCGGCTATCTGACCCTTAAGTTCAACCGGAAGCGCACGCTCCCGCTGACCATTTTCCTGCGGGCCCTGGCGGCGGTGGACGATGGGACGGCCGATTCCGTCCTCGCCGAAGGGACCGACGAGGAACTGCTGCAACTCTTTGCGGATGTGGACACCGCGCCCGACATCCAGTGGATTCTCACCACCTTCCGCCAGGAGCCGAACTGGGAGACGGGGAGCGGGCGCTCTATCGCCGAGGAGGCGTTGCTGGAGTTCTACCGGCGTGTCCGCCCCGGCGACCTGGCAACGCTGGAGAACGCCCAGGAGTTCCTGGTTTCCCAACTCTTTGACGACCGACGATACGATCTCCAGCGGGTGGGGCGCTACAAACTGAACCAGCGCCTCGGGTTGAACCTCCCCCTGGACCGACGGGCCCTCACCAAGCGGGACATCGTCGCCGTTGTCCAGCACCTTATCCGCATCAACAACGGGATGGAGGACGCCGACGATATAGACCACCTGGGCAACCGCCGGGTCAAGACCGTCGGTGAACTCATCCAGAGCAAACTCCGGGTGGGCCTCCTTCGGCTGGAGCGGGTCATCAAAGAACGGATGTCCCTTCATAGCGAGACCGAGTCCATCGCTCCCATCGCCCTGATCAACATCCGTCCCATCGTCGCAGTGCTGCGGGAGTTCTTTGGCTCCAGCCAGTTGTCCCAGTTTATGGACCAGACCAACCCACTGGCGGAGTTGACCCACAAGCGGACCCTCTCCGCCCTGGGCCCCGGCGGTTTGCGTCGGGAGCGGGCCGGCTTTGAGGTCCGGGACGTCCACCACTCCCACTACGGCCGCATTTGCCCCATTGAGACTCCGGAGGGCCCCAACATCGGCCTCATCGGCCGGCTGGCAACGTACGCCCGGGTCAACGAACTGGGCTTCATTGAGACTCCCTACCGGCGGGTTGTTCGCTCTGTGCCGCCCGAACCGGACAAACTGGTCGGAGAGATCCTGCGGGAGCCGGTGGTGGACCCGACAACCGGCGAGGTCGTCGCAAAGGCGGGGACGGAGGTGACTCCCGAACTGGCTGAGCGGATCGCGGCCCTCGGTCTTCGGGGCGAGGTTCCCATCAAGCCCCGTGTGACAGGAGAGATCGTCTACCTCTCCGCCGACAAGGAGGAGCGCTACACGATCGCTCAGGCGACGACGAGGCTGGACGAGAAAGGCCGCTTCCTGAACCCGCGCGTCTCCGCCCGTCGGGGCGGAGACTTCCTCCTGGTTCCCCCGGAGCAGGTGGACCTGGTGGACGTGGCCCCCTCCCAGGTCGTTGGCGTATCGGCAGCTCTGATCCCCTTCCTGGAGCACGACGACGCCAACCGCGCGCTGATGGGCTCCAACATGCAGCGCCAGGCCGTCCCGCTCCTGGTCACCGAGGCGCCCCTGATCGGGACCGGCGTGGAGCGGCACGCCGCGGTGGATTCCGGGCAGGTGGTCCTCGCCGAGGCGGACGGAGAGGTGGTCAGCGTCACCAGCGAGCGGATCATCGTCCTGGAGGACAGCGGCACGCGCCGGGTTTACCCGTTGCGCAAATACAATCGTTCCAATCAGTCCACCTGTATAGACCAGCGGCCGATCGTCTACAAGGGCCAGCGGGTCCGCAAAGGGCAGGTCCTGGCCGACAGTTCCGCCACCGAGCATGGCGAACTGGCCCTCGGCCGCAACCTTCTTTGCGCCTTTATCTCCTGGGAAGGGTGGAACTTTGAGGACGCTATCATCATCAGCGAGAGCCTCGTCCGGGACGACAAGTTCACCTCCATCCACATTGAGAAACACGAGACGGAAGCGCGGGATACCAAACTGGGCCCGGAGGAGATCACGCGGGATATCCCCAACGTCGGTGAGGACGCCCTGCGGGACCTGGACGAGCATGGGATTATCCGGATCGGCGCCGAGGTCGGCCCCTCGGACATTCTGGTCGGTAAGATAACCCCCAAGGGCGAGAAGGAACTGACCCCGGAGGAGAAACTGCTGCGGGCCATTTTCGGTGAGAAGGCCCGGGAGGTCAAGGATTCCAGCCTCCGGATGCCCCACGGCGAGCGGGGCAAGGTCATAGACGTCAAGGTCTTTGACCGGGAGGAGTACCGGGACCTTCCCACCGGCGTGGAGAAGATGGTGCGGGTGAGCGTCGCCCAGCGCCGGAAGATCACCGAGGGGGATAAGATGGCCGGCCGGCATGGCAACAAGGGCGTCGTCTCCCGCGTGGTTCCCGTTGAGGATATGCCCTTCCTGAAGGACGGCACGCCGATAGAGATCATCCTCAACCCTCTGGGCGTGCCGGGCCGGATGAACATCGGTCAGATTCTGGAGACGCACCTGGGCTGGGCCGTCCATCGGCTGGGGTTCCGGGCCATCACCCCCGTCTTTGACGGCGCAACGGAGGAGCAGATCGCCGCCGAACTGGCCCGCGCGTGGATGATAGACCGGGCCTGGCAGGAGATAACCGAACGGGCCTGGGCCTGGCTGCGTGCTCAGGACTATCCCATGGAGTCCCTCCGGGATGACGACGAGGCCCGGCTGCTCTTCATCCTCTCCTGGCTTCCGGATCTGGGGTACGATGAGGAGCGGCTGGCCCGGGATTTCGTCTATGCCCGCCGGGCGGTCCTTCGGGAGTGGCTGCGGGAGCGGGGGTACGACCCCGACTTTCTGCTCTCCTTTGAGGACGATACCCGGCCCATGGCGGAGCGGGAAAAGGCCGACCGCGCGGCGCATATCGCTTGCCTCCGCCTCTGGCTGGAGGACCACGGGGAAGACCCCAGCGGCCTCACCGACGAGGAGGTGGAACTGAAGGCCACAGAGGTCAGCCTGCGGGAGAAGGACCCGCTTCCCACCCTGGGCAAGGCCATCCTCTACGACGGGATGACCGGTGAGCCCTTTGACCAGCCCGTCACCGTCGGGATGATTTACATGATGAAACTGGCCCACATGGTGGAGGACAAGATTCACGCCCGGTCCACCGGCCCCTACAGCCTGGTTACCCAGCAGCCGCTGGGTGGAAAGGCCCGCTTCGGTGGTCAGCGGTTCGGCGAGATGGAGGTCTGGGCGCTGGAGGCCTATGGCGCGGCCTACACCCTTCAGGAGATGCTCACCATCAAGTCCGACGACGTTCAGGGGCGGGTCCGTACCTATGAGGCCATCGTCAAGGGCAAACCCATCACCGAGGCCGGGCTGCCTGCCTCCTTCAAAGTTCTGGTAAAGGAACTCCAGAGCCTGGGGCTGGCCGTGGAGGCCATCACGGAGACGGGAGAGGTGCTTCGCTTTGGGCGGGAGGAATCCCGACCGCGCATCCCACGGCTGGCGATGGGTCTCCTGGGTCTGGGGGACCGTCATACGGACGAGTTTGACAATTAGCGAAACTGTGGTAGAATCCGTGTTCGTTGACGGGCGGCGGCTATATCTCCCGCCGTTCACGATCAGATCAGTCGTGAGGTAAGGGAGGCCATCGTCGGCGATGGCCTTCCTTGTGCCTGCCAGAAGTGTCGGAAGGGGTGAAGCGTGCCGACGATCAATCAGTTAGTCCGGAAAGGCCGACAACCGAAGACGAAGAAGTCCAAAGCGCCCGCCCTGCAGTATATCTGGAACTCCTTCAAGCAGCGGCGGATTCGGATGCCGAAGGGCGCGCCGCAGAAGCGGGGGGTCTGCACGCAGGTGCGGACGATGACGCCCAAGAAGCCCAACTCCGCGCTGCGGAAGATCGCGCGCGTCCGCCTGACGAACGGCATTGAGATTACCGCCTATATCCCCGGCGAGGGGCACAACCTGCAGGAACACTCGGTGGTCCTGGTTCGGGGTGGGCGTGTGAAGGACCTGCCGGGCGTCCGCTACCACATTATCCGCGGCGCGCTGGACGCGGCGGGTGTGGAGGGCCGGGCCCAGCAGCGCTCCAAGTACGGCACCAAGCGGGCTACCAAAGGCGCGGCTAAAGGCGGTAAGCCGGCGACGAAACGGTAGTCCCTCCGGGCAGGGCTTCTGGGCGGCGTCGCGCAAGTTCCGCGCAGGAAAACGAGGAGCGTGCAGCCCAGAGAAGAGGGAGGAAGATGCCCAGACGATACCGTCCACCGAAGCGAGAGATAGAACCGGACCTCCGGTATAACAGCGTGCTGGTCGCCAGGTTCATCAACAAGATTATGCGCAACGGCAAGAAGAGCGTGGCGACCCGGATTATGTACCAGGCGATGGACATCGTCCAGGAGCGGATGAGGCGGCCAGCGCTGGAGATCGTTGAGGAGGCGGCCCGCAACGTCTCCCCGGTCCCGGACGAGCCGCGCCCCCCGGTCGCCCCGCCAGGGGCCGCCCCGCCCGGTGGCGGGCGGCCTCCACAATCCAGCGGATGGCCAGACTCAGTTGCCGGTGTGGCGGCCCCTCCACCGGGACCTGGTAGGTCGCCCCCCCCACCCGGCGGGGCCGCACCTCCAGGACCGGGGAGACGTTGCGGACCGCCTCCTCAACGATCTCCAGCGCTGGCCACCTCATCCGCACCTGGACCA
>DAOUBO010000531.1:0-6279 GCA_034432695.1 Anaerolineae bacterium
AGAAAGGCGTGGACTGGCAATTCACGACAGCAAATGCCCGGATTCGGCTGAAGCGCCTGTACCCACAAATCAAAACTTGACAAACCAGTAGAATTTCGGCCTGCATCCCGGTAGTTTATCCAAAGTCCAGTCAATAACTTGAGGGCAGTGGAAAAGCAGGTTGGAGAGCGCCTGCACAGGATCAATCTTGTGCCATGCCTCCCACAAATGGGCCAAAGACCATCCGGGTTGCCAGAACGCCGAAATTCGGGGGGCGGGGGGGCCCGCCCTGGCTCTCCAGAGAATGGCGATGGAATATCGTGAGGCGATAGAATACCTGCACAGCCTGACCGATTACGAGAAGCGGCGAATAGAGCGCTACTCGCCGCAGACGCTGGACCTTTCCCGCGTGGAGCGGCTGCTGGAGATGTTCGGCAACCCCCACCGGGCTTACCGTTCCGTCCACATCGCGGGGACGAAAGGGAAGGGTTCTACGTCGGCGATGATAGCATCGGCCCTGCGCGCGGCAGGGTACCGGACCGCGCTCTACACCTCCCCCCATCTCCATACCTTCCGGGAGCGCATCCGGGTCGGCGCCGACCTTATCTCCCGCGAGGAGGTCGTGGCGCTGGTGGAGGAACTCCGGCCCATGATCCCGCTCATCCCCGGCGTCACGACCTTTGAGGCCATCACGGCGATGGCCTTCACCTACTACGCCCGGAAGCAGGTGGAGATCGCGGTCGTGGAGGTCGGGCTGGGTGGGCGGCTGGACGCGACCAACGTCCTCCTGCCGGAGGTCTCGGTCATCACCTCCCTGAGCCTGGACCACACCTACCTGCTGGGGGACACCCTCCCCCAGATCGCTGCGGAGAAGGCGGGCATCATTAAGCCGGGGGTCCCCGTGGTCACCGCACCCCAGAGGCCGGAGGCCCTCGCCGTGATAGAGGAGACGGCCCGGCAAAAGGAGGCCCCGCTGACCGTGGTCGGGCGGGACTGGGTGTGGGAGGCGGGCTGGAAGGACCTGCGGGGGCAATCTCTGACCCTGCGCTGCCTGCGGGGGGACGGCAGCCCCCTCTCCGGGGAGTACTATCTCCCCCTGCTGGGACACTTCCAGCTGGAGAACGCCACCACCGCGGTGGCCGCCCTCCACGTCCTCCGGGAGCAGGGACTGACGAGGATCACCCCCGACAACGTCCGGGAGGGCCTGCGGACGGTGGAATGGCCGGGGCGTATGGAGGTCCTGGACACCGACCCGCTGGTTGTCGTGGACTGTGCCCACAATCCCTACTCCGTGGAGGTGCTCCGAACGGCCCTTCAGGAGTGGTTTCCGGGCCGACAGTGGGTGGTCATCTTCGGCGCATCCACGGACAAGGACATTCCGGGAATGCTGCGGGCCCTGCAGCCTGTGACCGACTACCTCATCGTCACCCGGTCTGACCACCCGCGCGCCGCGTCGCCGGTGGAACTGGCCGACATGGCCGCCTCGGTCGGCATCGGCGCGGAGATCGCGGTCAACATCCACCGGGCCTTTGAGCGCGCGACGGCCGTCCTGCGGCCCAGGGACGGCATCCTGGTCACCGGCTCCATCTTCCTCGTCGCTGAGGCGCGGGAGGAATGGGCCCGGGAAAACGGCCGCCCAGTGCCGGAGGGGGATAAGGATTGAGACTGCGGCACGGGGCGCGCAACGAAAAGGGGCGTGAAACGTGAGGCGTGAAGCGTGAGAATGGGAGCAAGAATGGATAGATTTTCTGAGTGGAGAGAGTTCTGGAGCCAGATGGGCTGGAGTCAGCCCGGGTTTTTCCCGTATTTTGAGGACTACGAGCCCGCAGAGGAGCCGGAGGAGGAGGCCGAGGAGATCCTGGAAGGCCCCCTCCTGCCCCTGCGGGACATGGTCTTCTTCCCCCGCATGGTCACACCGTTGATCGTGGGCCGTCCCCAGTCCATAGAGGCGGTGGAGGTCGCGCTGGAGCGGGACGAGCCCCTCATCGCGGTCGCCCAGCGGGATCCCAACCTGGAAGAAGTTGGGCCGGAGGACCTGTACACCGTCGGGACGGACATCATCATCGGGCGGATGCTCCGGATGCCCGACGGCACCCTCAACATCCTGGCCCAGGGCCGCCGACGGGCCCAGATTCTGGAGTACATCCACACCGAGCCCTACATCCGGGTCCGGGCCCTCTCCATCGCCGAGCCGACCGAGCGAACTCGGATGACCGAAGCGCTGATGCGGGCCGTCCTGGCCCTCTTTGAGCGGGTCGTCCAACTCAACCGCAACCTGCCCGACGATCTCTACGTCTTCGCGATGAACATCCGGGAGCCGGGGTGGCTGGCCGACCTGGTCGCCCAGAGCCTGAACATAGACACGGCCCAGCGGCAGGAAGTTCTGGAGATTCTGGACCCCACGGCCCGGCTCCAGCGGGTCAACATCCTCCTGGCCCGGGAACTGGACCTCCTGGAACTGGAGGACCGCATCCAGACCCAGGTCCAGCAGGAGATGGACCGCTCCCAGCGGGAATACTACTTGCGGGAGCAGATGCGGGCTATCCAGACGGAACTGGGGGAGACGGACACCTTCACCCAGGAGATCAACGAGTTGCGGGAGCGGATAGAGCAGGCCCCGTTCCCGCCGGAGGTCCGGGCGCAGGCGGAGCGGGAACTGAACCGGCTGGCCTCCATGCCCCCTATGGCCCCCGACGCCAGCATCATCCGGACCTACCTGGACTGGCTGCTGGAACTGCCGTGGACAGAGGAGACGGAGGACAACCTGGATCTGAACCACGTGGCCGAGGTGCTGGAGTCCTCTCACTACGGGCTGCCGAAGGCGAAAGAGCGGATTTTAGAGTACATCGCAGTTAAGAAACTGGCGCCGGAGAAGATGCGCAGCCCCATCCTCTGCTTCGTCGGGCCGCCGGGGACGGGGAAGACCAGCCTGGGCCAGGCCATTGCGAAGGCGCTGGGACGAAGCTTCGTCCGGGTCAGCCTGGGCGGTGTACGGGACGAGGCCGAGATCCGTGGCCACCGCCGCACGTACATCGGCGCGCTGCCGGGCCGCATCATCCAGACCATGCGGCGCGCCAGAACCATCAATCCCGTCTTTATGCTGGACGAGGTGGACAAACTGGGGACGGATTTTCGGGGTGACCCGGCGGCCGCGCTCCTGGAGGTTCTGGACCCGGAGCAGAACCACGCCTTCTCTGACCACTACCTGGAGGTTCCGTACAACCTCTCCAAAGTCTTCTTCATCACGACGGCGAACACCCTGGACCCCATCCCCCCGGCCCTCCGGGACCGGATGGAGGTGATAGAGTTCCCGTCCTATCTGGAGGAGGAGAAACTGGAGATCGCGCGGCGGTTCCTGATCCCGCGCCAGATAGAGGAGAACGGGCTGAACGGCCACCCGCTCACCATCACGGACGCGGCATTGCGGCGCATCATCCGGGAGTACACCTACGAAGGCGGCGTCCGCAACCTGGAGCGAGAGATCGCCGCCCTCTGCCGGAAGGCGGCCCGACGGCTGGCGGAGGGGAAGAAACCCATCCACCGGATCGGCCCGGCGGACCTGCCCAAATACCTGGGGCCGCCCCGCTACCCAAAGGACGAAGTGGAAGAGAAGGACGAGGTCGGGCTGGCGATGGGGCTGGCCTGGACGGAGGCCGGCGGCGACCTGATGCCCGTGGAGGTCACCCTAATGCCCGGCAAGGGGAACCTCATCCTGACCGGGCAACTGGGGGAGGTGATGCAGGAGTCGGCCCAGGCCGCGCTCAGTTACATCCGCTCCCGCTCCAAAACCCTGGGCATTCCGGCCGACTTCTTTGAGAAGCACGACATCCACATCCACCTGCCGGAGGGAGCCATCCCCAAGGACGGGCCGTCGGCCGGGATCACGATGGCCACGGCCCTCATCTCGGCCCTGACCGACCGCCCCGTTCGGAGGCAGATCGCGATGACGGGGGAGATCACCCTGCGGGGGCGGGTCCTCCCTGTGGGTGGCCTGAAGGAAAAGATCCTGGCCGCCCGCCGGGCCGGGCTCCAGGAGGTCATCATCCCCAAGCGGAACAAGCCGGACCTGGTGGAAATCCCCCGTAAGGTGCTCCGCGACCTGAAAGTGAGGATGGTGGAGCGCATGGACGAGGTGCTGGAGGCCGCCCTGCTCCCGCCGCGGGAGAAGGAGTCCCCGGAGAAAGAAAAGCAGGCCGCGCGCCGCTCCCGCACCCGCCAGTCGGGCGCCCGGAAGCGGAAACCGGAGACCCCGCCAGCGACGGCCCACTCCGCGCCAAAGAAGGGCCGTTTGTCATCCGGAATCCCTGCCGTTTGTCACTGGCCCGGAGAGAGAGCCTGAGTATAATGGCGGCTGAGGTGGGCGTGGCCTACGCCGTGCGGCAGGCGTTCTCCACATCGCACCTCTCCTCCTTTCCTTGGCTGGCGGTCCCCCGGGTTCCCCCCCCGCCCGGGGGACCATCGTTTCTGGGGGGTCACAACCACACCGGAAGCGCCTGCGCCACCCGGATCTCCCCCCGGCTCACCGCACACGCGTAGGCGCAGACCCGCACCCCTGCTGCCGTGGCCTCCGTCAGTCGGGCCGCGAAGGCTGGATCGGCCCGCGCGTTGGGCGCGAAAGCCTCCGCGTCGGGCCGCTGGACGACAAAGACCACCGCCGCGCCCTCGCCCCGCCTCGCCTGCTCCATCAACTGACCCAGATGCCGCTGCCCCCGCAGCGTCGGCGCGTCCGGAAAGAGCGCGACGCCGTCCTCCACCAGCGTGACCGATTTGGTCTCCACCCAGACTGGCCCCATCGGCCCCTCCAGCCGGAAGTCCAAACGGCTTTCCCCACAGCGGACCTCCCGTTCTATCCGCGAGATTCCCTCCCATCCCGGCAATCCCTCCGGCAGGGCCTCCGCGAAGCGCGGTGCGGGAAGCCGCGCGTCCACCGAGACCAGTATCTCGCCGTCGGCCATCAGGAGCAGGTCCAGTTCGGTTCGGCGGCTGGGGGCCGAGCGGGGCACCAGATAACAGAGCCGCCCGGGGGTCAGGAGTTCCCCCAGGCGGCCGGAATTGGGGAGGTGGGCAGGCCGAAGCAGACCGTCCACCTCCACGAGGACGCGGAAGCGGTTCTCCCGGCGCAGGAATCGGCCCTCTATGGTGGGGGGAAGCCGCATTGGTTCACACCACCGCCCCGATCGTCAGGCTGACGAAGGCCCCCAGCATATACAGGCTGGCGAACTTGAAGAGGACCCAGTTGAGCCGTGCCGACGGCCAGATCAGGAGGGCCAGGCTGAGGCCTGCAAGCCCCGCGCCCAGGACAAAGAGGATGCCCATCGCGACGGGGTGGACCTGCAGAAGCCACCCGGCCAGGGCCAGGACCACCACGTCCAGGAAGGTCGCGACGGCCACCACCCGGCGGGTCGCTGTCGGCCCGTACACATTGGGCCAGACGGGGATCCCGGCAAGGTGGTATTCTTTTGCGTAGTGGGTCGCCAGGGTCAGGATGTGGGCGGGGATCCAGAGGAGGACGCCCATCGCCAGCAGGAGGCCGACCCCGTCCACGTAGCCCAGGGCGAGGGATCGGCCTGCGAGCGCGGGCATGCCGCCGGAGATGCCGCCCCAGAGGATGGAGAGCGGTGTCCGACGCTTGAGCCAGAGGGTGTAGACGCCCAGGTCTATCCCGAACCCCAGGCTGACGATGAGGCCGAAGAGGGGAGAGAGGGCCCAGGCCAGCGCCAGCGCGGGGATGGAGAGGGTCAGGCCGAAGATCAGCGCCGTCCGCACGCCGACAGCCCCTGCCGGAAGGGGTCGGCGGGCCGTCCGGCCCATCCGGGCATCCACATCCCGGTCCAGAATCATATTCAGCACGGTACACCCGGCGACGGCACCGGCCAGGGCCATCCCGCCGGCGATGAACTCCCCCCAGCGCATCGCGCCGGGAAGGCTGAGGGCATAGGCGCAGACGCCCGTGACCAGGAGCAGGAGCGTCTGAAGGGGCTTGGTGAGCGAGAAGAGCGCCCGGGCCTGCTGCCCGACGGAGCCGAAGGCTCCCCTGTGAACTCGGATAGCCGGTTTGGTGGACGGGTATGGCATAGGTCCCCCTTTGGCTGCTCGTGCTATCCATAGTATACCACAGGACAGCGGGCAGGAAAATCCGGGCCTGGACTCTGGCGAGTTTGGGTCTGGACGCGGATTCACGCGGATTTTCGGGGCATAAAATGGCAAAGCGCGTATCGCGTATCGCTTATCGCGTATCGCTTATCGCGTATCGTGTATCTGTCGTATGCCAATACATCGTTCCGGATAAAGCGATAAGGC
>DAOUBO010000532.1:0-8705 GCA_034432695.1 Anaerolineae bacterium
CCCGCGGCAGGGCGGGGTCGCCCGGGCCAGCGGCTCTTCGGGGATTTACGTCGGGCGCGCCCGCTGAGGGGGCCGCAGAGCACAGGCAGTCAGCCTCTACACGCGCCTGGCGCCAATGGAGAATCGGCCTGTAGCGCAAGATTTATCCTGCCTGTCCCGCTACGAGCCGAAGGCCCAGGGCGGGCGACCCACCGGTCGCCCCTACAGTTGGCGCCGGGGGCATAGCGCTGATGGAAAATCGCCTTCCGGGCCCTGGCAGGTCGGAGGTCGGCCGGTAGCGCAAGATGCATCCTGTGCTCCAGTCAGTCAGCGCCGATGTCCTTACCCCGCCCCATAGACGGGGATGGCCGCGCCGTGGACGGCAGCGGCGGCGTCGGAGAGCAGAAAGAGGATGACCCCAGCGATGGCCTCCGGCTTCACCCAACGGCTGGGGTCCGCTTTGGGCATCGCGGCCCGGTTCTGCGGGGTGTCTATGGTGGAGGGGAGCACGCAGTTGACCGTAATCCCCGTCCCTCGCAGTTCCGCGGCCAGGCTCTCCGTCAGCCGGAGGACAGCGCTCTTGGCCGCGCTGTAGGCTGCCGAGTTGCGCCCCCCTTCCAGCGCCGCGCGGGCCGCCACGTAGACCAGCCGCCCGCGGCCCTGCTGAAGCATCACCGGCACCACCGCGCGGGTCACCGTCAGCACGGCCCGCACGTTGAGGTCAAACAGTTCCTGCCAGGTCTGAAGGTCGGTTTCGTGGATCGGCGCGCCGCCCCGGTACCCCCCGACGGCATTCACCACCCCGTCTATCCGCCCGAAGCGGCGCACGGATTCGGCCACCATCGCCCCGACCGCGGCCTCGTCCCGCAGGTCCACCGGGCAGGCCAGGTAGTGCCGGGGGGAATCGGCCAGGTCCGGGAAAAGGGCCGGCAACCGATCCGGAGAACGGTCCACCAGAACGAGGCGCGCTCCGGAGTCTACCAGCATCCGGGCAACCGCGCGCCCCAGGTTGCCCGCAGCCCCGGTGATCAGGATAACCTGGTCGGCGAATTCCCACTTCATCTCCTCATCCCTCAGGGCAGGGGTATCTCAAAGGTCACGCGGGTGCCCCGGCCGGGAGCACTCTCTATGTGGAAACTTCCTCCCAGCATCTCCACCCGCTCCCGCAGGGTGTTCAACCCCATCTTCTCGGCGACGGGCCCGGATGTCAGTTGGGATACCTCAAAGCCGCTCCCATCGTCCTCAACGACCACCTGCAGGCGCTCCTCTCCCAGGTCCACCAGGACGTGGGCGCTGGTGGCCGATGAGACCTCGCGCGCGTTGCCCAGCAGTTCCTGAATCACGCGATACGCGGTGACCTCTTTGTAAGAAGCAAACCGCCGCTCCCGCCCGGTCACGGTCAGCCTGACCCGGAATCCCTCCTCCGTCATATCCTCCACGTATCGTTTCAACGTCGGGATCAGCCCCAGGTCGTCCAGCATCATTGGGCGAAGGTTTGCAATAAAGGTGCGGACACGCTGGAAGGTGGAAACGACGGCACTTTTCAGATTGGCCAGTTCGGCTCTGGCCTGGTCTGGGTCCACCTCAAAGAGCCGCTCACAGATTTCAGCCTGCAGGACGAGGTTGGTCAGAGCCTGGGCAGGGCCGTCGTGCATCTGGCGGGCCAGTTGCTGACGCTCCCGCTCCTGAGCCTCTATCACCCGGATGATGGCGGGGGTCTCCTCGGCCGGGGCCGCCTCCCGCAGGGCGGTTGCCCCCATCTGACAGGCTTCCAGAACCCGCTGGAGCAACCGGGCACGGTGCTGCAACTGCCGTTGCTGGGCCTGGAGTTTCTCCAGCTGGCCGCGCATTGTGAAGAGGCGCTGCTGGGCCTCCAGCATCGTCTGATAGGCTTCGCGGATGTCCTGACGGGGAATGGTGTCAAACTGGGCCTCTACTTGCTGGAGACGGTTGGCGGCCTGTGTGCTCCGCTGCGCCAGCCGGTCCACCTCGGCCGTTGTCTGCTGGATCAGCAGGTCAATTTCCTTTAATTCGCTCTGAACCTGCTGGTACTCCTGGCGGCATTCGTCCACGAATGACTGGAGAAAGTCGGTGCGAGTTTCTGCGTCCATATGCCTTCCCCGTGTTCCCCTGTTGCAGCGCGGCGCAGGCTGAATCCTGCGCTACAGAACCCCGTGTCGGCGCGAAATTTCGGTCGGCGCGGTTGCCGGCAAATTGGTCCAGTCCGGGGTGTGGGCAAAACACCCGCCCCGGCCCTTCCGTTTGTCCAGCGTCCAGGTCGGCGATAGAGCCCCTTCAATACGCGTTGGGCGAACGAAAAATGTTCACCAGGGTCCGCAGCAGGATCTTGATGTCCAGAAGAAGCGACCAGTTCTCAATATACCAGAGGTCGTACTTGGTTCGCTCTACGATAGAGGTATCTCCCCGCAGGCCGTTGACCTGGGCCCACCCGGTCATCCCCGCCTTTTCCCGATGCCGGTCCATATAGCGGGGGATGGACCGGCGGAACTGGGCCACATATACCGGTCGCTCTGGCCGCGGCCCGACGAGGCTCATCTCTCCCAGCAGAACGTTGATCAACTGAGGCAGTTCATCCACGTTGAGCCGCCGCAGAATGCTCCCGATGCGGGTGACCCGTGGGTCGCCGGGGCGGGTCCAGCCCGGGCCCTGCGCCTCGGCGTCCTGACGCATAGAGCGGAACTTGAGCATCGGGAAGGGTTTGGCATCCAATCCCATCCGCTCCTGGACGTAGAAGGCCGGCCCGGGGGAATCCAGTTTGATCAGGATGGCCACCAGAAGCATCAGGGGGGAGAGGAGAACCAGCCCGACCGTCGCGCCCACAACGTCCATCAGTCGCTTGGCCACCCGCCGCCAGCCCCGCAGCGCGATATCCCGGATGGTCAGCAGAGGAAGCCCACCCAGGTCTCCGATGCTCATCGGACCCGCGATAATCTGGAAGAGGTCGGGGAAAACCTTGATGGTCGCCTTGCCCCTCTCACACTCCGCGACCAGGGAGAGGATTTCCTGATGGGTGGCCTCGGGGAGGGCGATGATGACCTCATCCACCTGGTGCTCCTCAATCAGGGCAGCCAGGTCGCGGGCGCTGCCGACCACAGGGGTCGGGAGCGCGACCGACGGATACCCCTCCACCTCCACGGCCCCGACGACCTGATACCCCAGGCCCGGATTGCCCAGAATCTTGTGCAAAATCATCCGGGCTACCTCGCCCGTCCCGACAATTATGACCCGGTCCCGCCCCCAGCCGCGGGCCTGAAGGGACGAGCGCAGCCGCCCGTGCGCCAGACGCCCCACGGTAACCAGGAGAATCGTCAAAAACCAGGTGTAGACGATCATCGCGCGGGGGTAGTCCACTTCCAGAGGCGTATTCTTGTAGAGGAAGTAGGAAAGAGCGACCCCGGCGATCGTCCCGGCCGTGCTGGCACCGATGGTCTGATAGAACTCGTCCACCCGCGAAGGGCTCCGGGCCAGGACATAGAGGCGGTTGAAGGCCAGCGCCAGCAGGACCGAGACCACATGGGCCGCCATCACCGGAGCATACTGGGCAGGAGCAGCGAGCGTTATTGCCTCGGCAGGAATGGGGACCAGAAGGCGGAGCCAGTAGGCACAGTAAAAGGCCACAGCGGCCATCAACGCGTCGGTGAGGAGCAGGGTCGCGAGGAAAAAGAGGCGGGCTTGTCGTTTTTTCATCTCAGACCTCCACCCCAACCAATCGCCAGCGAGCGCGTTCCAGTTGCGTCCGTGTCCAGATGGCCACCAGAATCAGGACATGCAGAAGCCATGGGGTACGCGCCGCGTAGTGTTTCCGGTAAAAATGCTCCATCGCCCGCCAGAACTCCACCTGAGCGCGGGGGCTTCGCTGACTGGCCGCCCGCTTCACGTGCAGAACGGTCACTTCGGGGTTATAGTAGACCTTCCACCCGGCAGCCTTGATGCGATAACACCAGTCCAGGTCTTCGCCGTACATAAAAAACGTTTCATCCAGCAGGCCCACCTGGGCAATCGCCTCCCTCCGGACCATCATAAAAGCCCCTACGACCGCGTCCACCTCGGCCATCTGATCGGGGTCCAGAAACGTCAGATTGTACCGGCCGAAGCGGGGGCTGCGTGGGAAAAGCCGGGAAAGCCCCGAAAACCGGTAGAAAGAGACCTCCGGCGAAGGAAAAGAGCGCCGACAGGCCAGGTCCAGAGAGCCATCAGGCCGCACCAGTTTGGGGCCTGCGACGCCAGCCTCCGGATGGTGATCCAGAAATGCCAGCATCTTCGCCAGCCCCTCGGGCGGGAGTTCCGTATCCGGATTCAGGAGCAGAGCATAGCGCGGCGCGTCGGGCGCATCCGGAAATCCGAGAAGGCGCAACCCCTGGTTGTTGGCGGCCGGATACCCCCGATTATCCGGATTGGGGATCAACCGGGTCTGGGGGAATTCCCGGGCGACCATCTCCGCGCTGCCGTCCCCGGACCCGTTGTCCACCACACAAACCTGAAAGGCGAAATTCCCCTCGCTGGCGTAAACGGTGCGCAGGCAGTTACGCAGCAGGTCGCGGGTGTTGTAGTTGACAATAACAATGCCCAGGTCGGTCATCTCTGGCATTCGTTTTTCAGATTATACTGCGAAATTCCGGAGATGACAAACAGAGCGGGCAACTACCACATCCCCCGCCTGTACATCCCGACCCTGGTGGTCCGGGGGGAGCACTCCGGGACCTTCCTCCCTCAGGCGCAGCGGCGGATGGAACGGATACTCCCCTATGCCCGCTCCGCCGTCATCCCGGGCGCCAGGCACATGGTGCCGATGGAGCGTCCGGCGGAGGTGGGAGCGGCCATCCGGGAGTTCCTGGAGATGTAGTAACTCCCCGCCTCACCCCTCCCCCGCCGCCTTCGGCGGCACCCCCTGGTATAGGAGTAGGGCAACTGCTGGTATAGGAGTAGGGCAACTGCTCGCAGTTCCCCTACTCTCCTGGCCGAAGCGAGGTAGGTCGGATTGCTAATCCGACCGTCGGATTGCTAATCCGACCTACCTTCTCCCCCGCTTCGGGGGGAAGGGGGCAAGAGGAGTTGAGGGGGTCAAGATGGGCCCGCCGACCTGGGCGGGTAGGCAATTACGAGATGTAAACGTGCCCGGCTGTTCACAAAGTGCCGGGCACGTTTTCCATTTACTCCGCCGGGCAGGCTTCTGCCGCCTGCGGACGCGGCTTCGCCGACTGGAACCACGCCTTCGTTGCGCAGACGACCCACTTCCAGTGCAGCGCCACGTGCAGGATCACTCCGGCCACCGCCAGCAGGCTGAACCAGACGTGAAGGTCGCTCCAGGTATGCCGGCTGAGCCCCAGGAAGGCCGCCCGGAAGTCCGGATTCCGGCCGCCCCGGTAGCCCCTCTCGGGAAAGGCCATCAGCAGAAGACCGCTGAGCAGCGAGAGAAGCCCGAGCAGGGCAATGGCCACGTTCACGATGAAGTTCCGTCGCACCGTTCTGGACATCGCACTCCCTCCGTTCTGGATTGCGGTGGTATGATACCGGAGGGAGTTGAAAACCGCATGAAGATGCGATGGAGAATTTGTGAGCGCCGGCCTATGCCCGCCACCCGGCCCGTACCCGCGTCAGGGCCAGGACGGAGAGGAAGAAGAGCGCGGCGTATACGGCGAAGATGACCAGGTACCCCAGCCCCGGCTGCAGGGCGTTGAAGTAGTCGGCCATCGGCCCGCCGATCCCTGCGCCGACGATCCCCGCGCCGGCCCCCGCCAGGTTGGAGATGCCCAGGTACCGCCCCGCCTCCGCCGAAGGGGCCAGGTCCGTCCCCAGCGCCCAGTTGGCGGCGTAGAAAATCCCCGTCCCCAGGCCGATGATGCAGCCGCTGAGCAGCACCAGCGGGATGTTGGTGGAGAAGAGGAGCAGGACGGTGCCCGCCCCGGCCACCAGCCCCGCGATCGCCACCAGCCGCTTCCGCCCGACCCGGTCCGCCAGATAGCCGCCGCCCAGCGCGGCCGGGAGCAGGAAGACCGCCACGACGGCCAGGAGAATCGTCGTCATCGTCGCCGCGTTGGGGATGTGGAGGACGTCCCGCAGGAAGTACTGGGCAAAGCCCTGCACCGAGCCAACGGCGGCCAGGAACATCAGCCGGTTGACCACCCACCAGATGAAGGAGGTCTGGCGGGGGGCCTCCCGCCCGATGCCGACCCACGCGCCGAAGTAGACGCCCAGGAAGATGGAGCCGGCCATCGCGATCAGGCCGACCAGGACGCCCACGGCCACGCGTGTACCCAGCGCAGCCGCGGCCGTCGCTCCGCCGGCCGCGTTCACCAGCCAGAGGGCCGCGCGGGTGACCCCGACGAAGATGGCCGTCAGCGCGACCAGCCGCCAGACCCGCTCGCCCACCGGTTCGGTCGGTCTCTCCCGCAGCGGTTCCTCCCGCACGCCCAGCACCGTCGCCAGCATGGTCGTCAGCAGCGCCAGCCCCACGAAGCCCACCACCAGCCAGACCAGCCCCCGGTCCACCAGCGGCCCGACGACGATGACCAGGAACACCGGCAGAAGTTCCATCACCGCCTTGACGCCGGAGGAGCGGCCCCGCTGGTCCTCCGGGACCCGGTCGGGGATGAGGCCCTGCAGGGCGCCGTGGGCGATATTGGAGGAGACCTGCAGAAGGACGATGCCCACAATCAGGACGAAGAGAGCGGTGGTGATGCCCAGGGTGGGGACGAAGAAGCCGTCCAGCGCGGAGCCAATGAAGAGGGGCGACGCGCCGACGATGGCCAGGAAGAGCAGGTCCAGCATCGTCCCGGCGAAGATGAAGGGGCGGCGGCGGCCCCAGCGGGAGGTGCAGCGGTCACTGAACATCCCCGCCATCGGCTGGACCAGCATGGCCACTGCCAGGCCGATGACCCGCACCAGCCCCAGGTAGGTGTTCTTCTGCTCCGGGGGGACGAAGAGGGCCACCAGATAGGGCAGGAGGACCGGGGTGATGGTCCCCGACGCAACGTTGAGTCCCAGCCAGTAGATGTTGATGAGGATGTGGTCGCTCCAGCGCAGTTGGCGGTTCATAGGGCCTCCCACGTGTTTTGTGTTTCGTGTTCCGTACAGTGGCGCTGCAGGGCTTCTTGAGTCCGGCGGCGGTCGCGAAAGAACGTGCCTGGCACTTCTGAAGTGCCTGGCACGTCTCTAACCATCCGGCCCTTCACCCCCCCAGCACCGTTCTTCCATTACTTGGCGAATTTCCTCCTCCATCTCATAGCCCAGGGCCAGTGCGTCCAGCAACTGCCCCTCGGTCTCCCGGTCTCCTCTGGGGCGGGTTTCCCAGGCGCCGCGCAGCGCCTCGTTCATCCGCTCCAGGCTGCGCAGGAGGCCCGCCATGATGTCCTCGGCGGTCATCTCGCGGCTGGCCAGTTTGACCCGCGGCCAGCCGAAGAAGCCCATCTCCTCCAACTCCCGCTCCAGTTCAGCGACTTCCTCTGGGTCGCCCGGCAGGGAATCGTCAAAGTCCTCTATCTCAAAGCGGTCATCCGCCTCCAGCCAGGCCTGGAACTCATCCAGTTCCAGATCCATCGCCAGCCCCTCCGCCTGGAGCATCAGCCAGAGTTTCTTGATGGGGACGTAGAAGTCGGGGTCGGTCTCCAGGATCTCTATCAGTCGCTGCTCCGCCTGGATGTCCATGGCTCCTCCTACCCGGGTTGTCCCTGCTCCGGCATTGTCTCCTCAAACCGCAGCGACCTGCTGCGCGGGCCGGCATAGCCACATTCGCCCACGCGCGGCGAGTTGACGATGGGCAGGAAGCCTCCTTCCCAGTCCTGGTGCTTCCGGGCGTGCTGGTCACAGTAGGTCTCGTATTCGCCGCTCCAGACATCCACCCATCGGGCTGGCTGGCCGCACTCAATGCAGGTGAACGTTGGGGCATAGTTGCGGGCCAGGACCCGGACTCCCCTCTGGGGCCGGGGGCCCTCCCGCTCCCCCACCACCTTCAGTCTCAGCGTCGTCGTGGTGCCGAAGTCGTACTCGTGGATGAAGGTCTGCCCGACGGAGAGCACCTTCTCCAGCGGGACCGCCATAGAGCGCGGGGGCGGACCGAAGAGGTCACCCATAAAAGCGACACGCAAAAGGGTTGGGTCAAGACCCAGCGCCCTGACTTGCTCCTCTGGGGCCAGTCCCTCTTCCTCCTCGTACTCCTCTTCGCCTCCCTCTTCGGCCACGTCGGAGTCGTAGCGGACATCGCCGATGGTGAACGCGCTCATGTGGCCGCAGCACTCCAGCCAGACCGCGCGCAGGAAGTCGTCCAGATCGCCCAGGGTCGCGGAGGCCGGGATCTCCAGATACAGCCAGTACTGGGGGGCGTAGTACCCCTCCGCCCGAATCTGGAACAGGCGCACAGGTCTCCCCTTGCCGGTCTCGTGCGCTGGTACGCACTTCCGCAGGTGGCGGCCGATCGCGTTTTTAGCGACCGTCTCGCCACACAGGAAACATTTACCGTAGGAAACGGAGCGTTGGGTCATCATGCACCTCAAAATGGATTGAGTCCACCGCGGGTAGGTCGGATTGACAATCCGACCTGCAACGACTTTTACTCCGTCGGGGCGGGGGACGGGGGTCAAGATTCATCTTGCGCTACGCCCGGCGGACTTCGGTTCCCCGGAGGGTCAGGCAGAGTATCCGGTAGCCAGGTTGGGAGATGCCCTGGTTGCGGCGGGGGGGCGCCCCCCCCCAGGGGGCGGGGAGGCCGG
>DAOUBO010000533.1:0-2601 GCA_034432695.1 Anaerolineae bacterium
TCTCCCGGGCTGTCGGGGATGATCTCCAGGGTGCCCCGGTAGAGGGCGACTTCTCCCAGAATCTCTACCGTGGTTCCCTCCACCAGCGCCTCCGGGTTGGGAAGGGCGCGATATACGTCCTCCCAGAGGATGACCGTGATTTCCCCCGTCCCGTCGTCCACGAGGAGGCGGTAGCCGGCGGAGAAGGGCCGGGCCTGGACAATCTGCCCACGGACCGTCACTATGTGCCCCACGTCGTCGGGAGTGAGGAAGCCGACCGACCGCGCCTCGGCCAGGAGAACCGCCTCCTCCAGCAGGCGAAGGTCGTGGACGGAGGCCGGGACCAGTTGGGGCCGGCCCCGGTAGAGCGAGACGGTCGCCTCCACCTCCACGGAATCCCCAGGCGCCGGAGGAACAAGTCCCCCGGTCAGCCACTGGATGTCCGGGTAGATCGCCACGTCTATCTCCCCGGTGGCGTCCCGAAGGGTGATGAGGGTCAGGCCGGGGTAGGGCTCCCGGACGTTCTGGACCCGGCCGCGCACCCGTACCCGACGGAGGGCGTCGTCCGGGGTGATGGAGCCGACCGCCCGCGCCTCTGCCTCCGGACGGAGGACCTCCAGATGCTGGGAGACGTTCAGACTCATAGAGACGTCCTCTTCCTGGACCCGCACCGTCCCGGCGACGACAACCTGGTCTCCCAGTGCGGGGACCTTTCCGCTCTCCCGCAGTTCCTCCGCCACTTTGCGGAACGCCCAGACCCGCATACGGCCGGTTCCGTCGTCCACAACGAAAGAGAGGGTCTGCGAGTCCGGGTTATAGTCGGGGCCGTCCACGACCGTTCCGGCGATTTCACCGTAGGCGAAGTTCATCGTGGCGGAGATCTCGCCGATGGCGAGGCGCGGGAGGGGACGGCGCAGGGCGAAGAACCAGAGGGCCAGCAGCCCGAGGGTGGCCAGCACCAGGGCGGCGGCTTTCACGGCCCGCAGGGGGATGCGCGGGGCCAGCCGCGCGCCGCAGTATGGGCACGATTCGTAGGGGCCGACGAATCGCCCGCAACTGGGGCAAAGAGGGCCGGGTTCGGAACGATCGGAGTGGACGGTCATCCTGCGCTGGCCGGAATCGGTATGCGTTCTTCGGGCTCCTCCGCGGCCATCGGGCCCTGCATACCCCGAAGGCGTTCCGTCTGCTCCTGGGCGATCAGTTCGTCAATGAAGGGGTCCAGATCGCCATCCAGAACGTCGGGGAGCCGATAGAGGGTGAGGCCGATGCGGTGGTCGGTCACCCGGTTCTGGGGGAAGTTGTAGGTGCGGATTTTCTCACTCCGCTCCCCGGTTCCGACCTGGGCCCGGCGGGCCTGGGCGATCTCGTTCTCCTGCTTCTGGCGCTCCATCTCGTAGAGCCGTGCCCGCAGGACCGCCAGCGCGCGGGCTTTGTTCTGGGCCTGAGACCGCTCCGACTCGCAGGTCACCACCATGCCGGTGGGTTTGTGGATGATGCGGACGGCGGTGGCGTTCTTCTGCATGTGCTGACCGCCGGGACCGGAGGAGCAATAGACCTCAATCTCCAGGTCCTTCGGGTCTATGTGGACCTCCACCTCGTCGGCCTCCGGGAGGACGGCGACGGTGGCCGTGGAAGTGTGGATACGGCCGGAGGACTCGGTGATGGGGACCCGCTGGACGCGGTGGACCCCGCTTTCAAATTTGAGGCGGGAGAAGGCTCCCCTGCCCCGGACCTCAAAGACGACCTCCTTGAAGCCCCCCAGGTCGGTGGGATGGGCGCTCAGCAGTTCCGTCTGCCAGCCGCGGCGCTCCGCATAGCGGGTGTACATCCGGTAGAGGTCCGCGGCGAAGAGGCCGGCCTCCTCACCGCCCGCGCCGGCCCGGATTTCCATAATCACGTCCCGCTGGTCGCGCGGGTCCTTGGGGAGCAGGAGCGTGCGGAGTTCCTGCTCCAGGCTCTCTATTCGCCCCTGGAGTTCTTCCACCTCCGCCTCGGCCAGTTCCCGCAGTTCCGGGTCCCGTTCCTCCAGGAGGGATCGGGCTTCCTCCAGGTGGCGGGAGACCTCCCGGTATTCCCGATAGACGCCGACGATTTCCTCCAGTTCGGCGTGTTCCCGCGCCAGTTCGGCCAGCCGGGTCGGGTCGCTGAGGACTTCCGGGTCGGCCATCAGACGGGTCAGTTCCTCGTATCGTTGCTCAATCCCCTGTAACTTATCCCACATGTTCGTTTGGGTCGTGTCGGAGTGTGTGCTTCTATTATAGCACAGGAGGCCGGTTCGGGAAACCGGGGCGGCGAAGCAGCCTGCGCAAAACCCCTTTGGTATAATGGAGTAGGGCAACTGCTCGCAGTTGCCCTACTCTCCTGACCGGAGGTCAGGAGAGGGAAGGGGGTTGGGGGTAGGGTGAGGTCGCCCCCTAATGGGGCAGGGCTTGCCCCTGCTCCTACAGTCGGCACCTGGGCGCCTATGGGGGCTGGGGGAGGGGTGAGGGCGAAAAATCCCTTCAGGCACCAATACGGCGTTAAAAAGCAGGACTGGCTACCTGACACTTTTGTGAGCCACTTACTCCAGACTACCTGGGAAGGGTCATTGCGAGCCCCCGGAGGGGGCGAAGGGCCACGCCG
>DAOUBO010000534.1:0-1663 GCA_034432695.1 Anaerolineae bacterium
GCTGAGCGGCAAAAGGGGGACCTAAAGCGGAGGGCCAACTTCATCTACCCCCTCTTCCCTGCCGCCGCCAGCGAGACCAGTTTGTAGACAAAGGTGTTGTACCCCAGCAGCGCCGCCCGCCCCTCGTTCTCCCGAATCGCCACCATCACCCGGCCGGTGGGCGAGTTCACCAGCCGCCGCGCGGCCAGGTACATCCCCACAAAGAAGGCCAGCACCAGAAAGTAAAAGCGGGTCCGGTGGTCCGTCGGGCTGAGGAACGGCGGTGGGTAAATACCATGCAGGCCGTCGTCGGCCCCGGTGTACTGCCGGAAGTCCGTCGCCTCGGCCAGGATGTAGAAGAACTCCGCAAAGGCCAGCGTCACCATCGCCAGGTAGACCCCCTTCACCCGCAGGGAGAGCGCCCCGGTGACCAGGCTCTGCAGCAGCGCGACCAGCAGGACAGCCCCCATCGCCGCCCCCACCGACCATCCGGCGTGCTTGACCAGCAGGCCGACCACATATCCCCCTGTCCCATAGAACATCGCGTGGCCGAAGGAGATGATGCCGGTGTAGCCCAGGAGCAGGTCGTAACTCATCGCGAAGACGGCCAGAATGAGCATCTGGATGACCATCCCCTGCCAGAACTTGGCCTGCCCCGTCTCCGCCAGGGCGGCCAGCCGGGCCGGTCCCCGAACATCCAGCCCGACCGCTGTCGGGTCGCCGATGAGCGCTCCGGCGAGAAACGGGAACAGGACCAGGACAGCCAGCAGGACCAGTTCCCAGCGCCATTGGCGAAGGACGAGGGTCCAGCGGGATGCGGTATGGGTCATCTGGGCCTCCGGGAGTGAAGAGTGAAGCGCGAAACGTGAAGGGCGATTTCGGTTACTCTTTCCTGCCAAAGATCCCCGACGGGCGGACCAGCAGGACGACCGCCATCATCAGGACGGTGGACGCACGGGCGACGGCGGGCGAGGCCCGCAGGGCCTGCTCCATCCCCGGCAGCAGAATCCCCGTGGTGACCAGCGTATCTCCCAGCGCGCGGGCCAGCCCCAGGACCAGCGCGCCCACCGCCGTCCCGATGTAACTGCCCATCCCGCCGATGACGACGGCGATGAAGGCCTGCAACTGGAAGATGCCCCCCATCTCCGGATAGACGCCGACGAAGGGCGCGGCGACGACCCCGCCCAGCGCCGCCAGCGCCGACCCCAGCGCGAAGACGGTCGTGAAGACCCGCCGGACGTTGATGCCCAGCGCCTCTACCATCGTGCTGTCCTGGACGCCGGCCCGCACAATCATCCCCAGGCGGGAGCGCTTCAACAGCAGTGCCACCCCCATCAGGATCAGCACGCCGACGGCGATGATGAAGAGCCGGTAGGTGGGAAAAGCCCGTCCCAGAACGTCTATGGACGAACAGTGCTCCGTCATCCAGGCGACGAGGTTGGGCGAACGGCAACTCTGGGCGAAGAGCGACGGCACCGCCATCGGCGGCCGTCCCTCCTTGCCCCAGACGAACTTGACCAGTTCGGCCCCGGCGAACATCAGCCCCAGGGTGAGCACAATCTGGGTGACGGGGCGCCCGTAAAAGGGACGGATGAGGGTGGTCTCCATGAGCGCGCCCAGCGCGGCGCCCGTCGCCGCCCCGGCGACCAGCGCCAGGAAGAAGCGAACGTCCACCGACAACCCC
>DAOUBO010000535.1:0-3365 GCA_034432695.1 Anaerolineae bacterium
GGGGTGGATAAACGGCGGGGTTCGCCAGCAGTTCCGGGTCTATCAAGGGACGGGCCGCCGCGTTGGGGCTGGCGTAGCGAGTGTAGTTGGAGAAGTGCATCACACAGCGGGGGTCCGGGCAATGGCTTAAGCCCCACGTGTGTCCAAGTTCGTGAACAGCCTCCTTCAGGAGCCGCTGATGGAAGAGGCCCTCGTCCTCCGGCAGCCCGTAGAACGATGGCCGCAGACGCGGTAGGGCGACAAACGCCTCTCGCCCGTTCAGGACGGCTTGCCCGAAGATGAAGTTGAGGCCGGGGGCAAAACAGTCCACATCGGTCAGGCCCAGCACCCGTTCCGCCGGGCCCGGGACGACTCGCAGGGCGCGCAGGAGAGCCTCTCCCGCGTACTGACCCCGCCGGGGATCAAAGGCCGTTTCCGGCAGCGGGATCTCCCGGCTGATGGCGACGGAGCGCTCCAGCGCAACGGCCAGCCTCTCCCGCAGCCACTCCAGCGTCCGGAGCGGGATCGGACCGATCGGGATCAGGAGAATCGCCTGCGGGCACATCCTGCAAAGGTTATACACCCACAGGCGGTTTCCTGCAAGGGATCACATCCAGCCCACAGGGGCGGCGAAGCGGCCGGATGCAGGTCCCGGCCCAGCGCGTGCAGGACCGAGTTTGCGCCACGCCTTCCACAATTGGGCAAAAGGCCCGCAAGTTCCCAGGGAGCCCGAAATCCTTGCTCCGGCCTGGGAGTGTGTTATAATACCTCCACTTCTCCCCGAAGTCTCCCGAAGAAGGAGCCAGAACCGATGGAATTTTCTCAATTGACCCAGATGGTTCAGTGGCTGGACGAGGAGCGCCGCAAGGACAAAGCGCTCATCGCCGCCCTTCAGGAGCAGGTCAAACTCCAGGCTCAGCAACTGGCCCAGCAGCAGGAACTGATCGCCGCCCTCCAGCGGACCGTCGCCGGGATGGAGATGTTGCTCTCCCAGATCCCCGCTCTGAACCAGGCTCTGGAGGGGCTGAAGGGTGAGGTTGGCCGGATGCTGGAACTGCGGGAAGAGCAGTGGCGCAAGGAACAGCGGGAGGCCGAGCGGGCCCGCCAACTGGAGGGCGGCGCGCTGAAGGACGAGATCGCCCGCGTCGCCGATGGCCTGCGACCGATCCCCCGGCTGGAGGAGAGCCTGGCCGCCCTCCAGGCCGAAGCCCGCCGCCTCACCGAGAACCAGCAGCGGCTGGAGATGGCCATAGCCGACCTGAAGAAGCAGACGGAAGATCGGATCGCCGCTGTGGTGTACCTGGAGGAACAGCGCCGGGCCGACAACAAGCGCATCACCGCGCTGGAGGCGGAACTTCCCGAACTCCGTCGCCGGATAGAGACGACCGATTCCAAACTCCCCCTCCTGGAAGAGGCCGTCCAGAAACAGAAACGGTACCTGGAAGAGGGCCTGAAGCCCATCAAGGAGTTTGAGAAGGTCGTGGAGGAACTGCGGGTCGCCGACTTCCGCCGCAACCAGGAGGTCAAAAAGTGGGCCGGGCAGGCCGAGGAGGTGCGCGCGGAACTGGAGCGGCTGCGGGAGGAGCGACAGCGACTGCTGGAGATTCATCCGCAGGTCCGCCGGGCCCTGGACGCCCTCTCCGCCCTTCAGACCCGGCTGGAGACCCGCCAGAACGAGACCGCCGAGATGCAACGGTTGGCGGAGGAGCGGCTGGAGCGCCCGTGGGGGGGGGGGGAGGGGGGGGCGGGGGAGGCCGGGCGAGGAGAGGCCCCGCCGCAACTGGGAGGTCTCCGCCGAGGAGCGCTGGCGCCAGCAGGAGCGGGCCAACGCGACGTTCACCAAACGGCTGGATCGCCTGACCGCCACGGCGAAACTCTGTTACGCTCAGATCGCCGCCATCTGGGAAACCCGCCGGGCCGACGCGGTGCGCACCTTCGCTCACACCCGCGAGGCCTACGAGGCCCGGATCGCCGAGATAGACCAGCACCTGGCCGCCCTGAAGGAACATCTGCCGGAGGAGTAGGATACCCGTGCACGTCATCGGCACCGCCGGACACGTAGACCACGGCAAATCCACCCTGGTCCAGGCCCTCACCGGCATCAACCCCGACCGCCTCCGGGAGGAGCAGGAACGGGAGATGACCATAGACCTGGGCGTCGCCTGGCTCACCCTCCCCAACGGCGAACAGGTCGGCATTGTGGACGTCCCCGGGCACCGGGACTTCATTGAGAACATGCTGGCGGGCGTCGGTGGCATAGATGCCGCCCTCTTCGTCATCGCCGCCGACGAGGGGGTGATGCCCCAGACCCGGGAGCACCTGGCGATTCTGAACCTCCTGCGCATCCCCGGCGGCGTCGTCGCGCTGACCAAAGTAGATCTCATCAACGACCCGGACTGGCTGGAATTGGTTCAGGCGGATGTGGAAGAAGCCCTCCGGGGTACCGTTCTGGAGGGCGCGCCCATCATCCCCGTCTCGGCTCGCACGGGACAGGGGCTGAAAGAACTGGTCGCTGCGCTCCAGGACGTCCTGGCCCGCACCCCGCCCCGCCCGGACCGGGGCCGCCCCCGCCTCTGGATAGACCGGGTCTTCACCGTCGGCGGCTTCGGGACGGTGGTCACCGGCACGCTGGTGGATGGTCACCTGGAGATCGGCCAGGAGGTGGAGATTCTCCCCCAGGGACTCCGGGCCCGCATCCGGGGCCTGCAGACCCACAGGACGAAGATCGGGCGAGCGGTCCCCGGAAGCCGGGTCGCCATCAACCTCAGCGGCGTCTCCAAACAGGACCTGGCGCGGGGCAACCTGGTCACTCTCCCTGGCTGGCTCCGCACCACTGCCCTGACCGACGTCCGGCTGAACCTTCTCCCGGATGCTCCTTTCCCCCTCAAACACAACACCCACGTCAAGTTCTTCTGTGGCTCTGCGGAGACCCTCGCCCGCGTTCGGCTGCTGGGGGTGGAGGCCCTCGCGCCCGGCGAGTCCGGCTGGGCCCAACTGGAACTGGAGGACCCGCTCCCCCTGGTCCGGGGGGACCGGTTCATTATCCGCATTCCCTCCCCCGCAGTGACCGTCGGCGGTGGGGAGGTGGTGGACCCCCCCCCGGGCCCGCAACCCCCGCCGCTTCCGTCCCGAGGTCCTGGCCCGGCTGGAGACTCTGGCGCAGGGCACCCCCGCTGAGGTACTCCTGCAGACCCTGGAGCGCAGGGGGCCGATGACGGTGCGGGAACTTCTGGAGGCCTCTGCACTGGGGGATGCCGCCCAGGATGCCCTGACGGAACTCCTGACGGCCGGCGACGCGGTGATCCTGGACGCCGCTCCGGACCCCGCGCCGACCCGCATCGTCGCTTCCCGCTCCTGGTGGTCTGCAACGGCCGCCCGCGCGCGGG
>DAOUBO010000536.1:0-3220 GCA_034432695.1 Anaerolineae bacterium
GGGGCTCGGTGACGGTGGAGGGAAGGCGCGCGCCGCCCGCCAGCGCGCCCATCGCGAAGGCCTGGTTGCCGTTGAGCAGGAGCCGCCGGGGCGCGCCGGGGACCGCCTCCATCCGGAAGGGGAAGTCGGCCTGGAAAGGACGGGAGGCCTCCACGCCCGCCGCGATGACCCGCAGGTTGGCGTCCACCACCGCCGGCCCTTTGCGGGCGAAGTTGTCCCGCGCCACGCTCTCCACGTACGCCGGGTCAAACCCGATCAGCCCGGCGGCAACGGCGAAGACCAGGGTGTTGCGCATGATCGCGCTTCCGCCGGCCTCCTCCGCCAGCCGGGAGAGGGGAATGGAGAAGTACTGGACGTCGGGCCGCCGGGGGATGTCGGGGAGGCCGTCCTTCTCGTCGTAGACGACGGCGCCGCCGGGGGCCAGCGCGCCGATGTGCCGTCGCACCGTCTCCGGGTCCAGCGCCAGGAGCAGGTGGACGGATTCGGTGTGGCTGTAGAGGGGGCGGCGGGCGATGCGGACGGTGAAGAAGTTGTGGCCGCCCCGGATGCGGGAATGGTAGTCGGGGAGGCCGAAGACGTGGAGCCCGCCGCGCACCAGCGCCTGGGAGAAGCCGACGCCGCTGGATTCCAGTCCCATCCCGGCCTCGCCGCCGATGCGGATGGCCAGTTCGGGGGTTTCCATAGGGGCACCTCCGTGAGACGTGAAGTGTGAAGTGTGAAACGTGAAAGTGAAACGTAAAACGTGAATGCGGGAAAAGGGAAGGACGAAAAGCGGCGGGTGGTGTGGAGGGAGGGGGGCCGGCCGCCGAATTTGTTTTACCATGGTCTGCGATTTTGTCAAGTTGCCCGATGTGGGCAGGGCCGCTGCTGGACAAAATCGGCAAACGATGGCATACTGTAGTACGATGTACGTTTACCGACGCCGACGGCGGACTAATCCCTGGCGGGTGCTTCTCCTGCTCCTCCTCATCGGGGGCATGCTTTACCTTTACACCCGCCTCCAGGCACAGCAGCAGGAGACGGCACTGCCTCAGGAACCCACCCCCACGCCCACCCGGTCGGCTCAGTCCTACCGGGTGGAGGCGGAGGAGTTCTACTGGAACGGAGCGCTCCGGGATGCCATCGCCGCCTATCAGCAGGCCGTCGTTCTGGATCCGGCGGACATCTCCCTCTATGCGCCCCTGGTCCGTCTGCTGGTGCTGGACGGGCGCGTTCAGGAGGGCATTCGGTACGGCGAGCGAGCGGTGGCGATGGCCCCTAACTTTGCCCCGGCCTGGGCAACCCTCTGTATGGCCTACGACTGGGCTGGCTGGGTCCAGGACGCCCTGGATGCCTGCGAGCGGGCCATCTCCCTGGACCCCGCCCTTCCAGAAGCCCACGCCTTTGCTGCGGAGGCGTATATGGACGCCGGCCGCTGGAACGAGGCCCTTCAGGCCGCCCAGCGGGCCCAGAAACTGGACCCCCAGAGCGTGGATGCCCACCGGGCCTACGGCTATGTCCTGGAGGTGATGGGGAACTACAGCGGCGCTATAGAGGCCTACCGGGAGGCCCTGGAGATTCACCCCAACCTGGCCTATCTGTACCTGGACATTGGCCGGAACGCCCAGGCGCTGGCCCGGTCCTCCGAAGCCATTGCGGCTTTCAAGAGGGCTGTGGAACTGGCCCCCTATCGGGCCGACGCCCTGGCCCAACTGGGCTGGGCCTATTATGCCATTGAGGAATACGCCGAGGCCCGGCGGTACCTGGAGCAGGCGGTCCAGGCCGACCCGGAATATGCCACCGCCTACGGCCGCCTTGCCACCGTTTACTGGACCCAGCGCAACTACGAATCGGCCATCCCCAACTTTGAGAAGGCCATAGAGATGGCCTACCGGGCCTCCCGCCGGAACGCTCGTGCCTTCTACATCACAACCGAACCCATCGGTGAGGCTTATTCCCTCCCAACTCTGGCCGCGAAGGTGCTGGAGGGGAAACTCCGCTGGGCGGACCCCAGGGGAAACCACCTCACCGCCGAACTGGTGCCGACCGATCCGATGGGGCGCTGGGCCGGGGCACGGGGACGGCTCTCCCTGGACCCCCGGACGGGAGATTATACCCTGACGTTGGAAGGGATGCCCGACCCGCCTGTGGGCCAGGCCTACGTGGGCTGGTTCAGCGGCCTTCGCACCCTTTCCGACCTCCCGCTGAACACTGGCCGCCTACCCCTCCCTTCCGCGGGCGTGTTAACCGTTACCCTCAAAGCCGAGCCAGTCAAGGGCCCCCGCATTGAGTACTTCTACACCCTGGGCCTCTGCTACTTCTACATGGCCCAATGTGAGCGCGCGTACCCCCTCTTTGACGCTGCGCTCCAGATAGACCCGGAGGATGTCAACGCCCAGGAGGGGATCCGCCTTTGCCGCCAGGCCGAGGCGACCCCCGCGCCATAATGGGCCTGCCTCCGCTCCCCCCCTGCCCCATCCTTACAAGTATAGGTTTTTCAATCCGGCTATCGCTGGGGCGCACAATCCTTTTTCCCCTCACCCCTCTGAATCCCCCCTCTCCCCTCGCCCGCCGCCGCAGAATGTCACTGCGAGCGCAGCGAAGCAGGCGAGCGGGAGGGCCACCCTTTGCGGGCGCTCAGGGCTCGCCCCGAGGGGCAGGCTGCCGAGGGCCACGGCCCGTCGGCCCCGAGGCCCTCAGGCCGAGGGGGCTTCCTCGCCCCGTGGGGCTCGCCCAAGGCGAGGGAAGGGGGCAAGGGCCAAAAACCTAATCTGGGAATCGCTCAGGGCAGGCCGTCGCTAAGGATGAGCCGGAGCCGGCGCGGGAGAACCGATCTCCCCGGTGGTGAAGCGGAGGCGGTAGGGGGGGTCCCCGACCCGCCGGACCACCACCTCTACCGGCGCGTTGGGCCGCAGGGGCCCGGAAGGGGAGAAACTCACCTGGTTCTCCCCAAAGCCCACCGCGCCGGGGATCGGTTCGCCCGTATCGGCGTACCCGACAAAGAGGGTATCCCCTGCACCGGGCAGATACGCCAGCGGGTTGGGCGGGCCCATCTGAATCTGTATCTTCACCTCCGTGGGGACTCCCTGGGCTCCGTTGGGCGGGAAGGTGGAGAGCACCCGGGGTGAGAGTGCTGCTATCGTCAGCCCGATCGCCAGGGCAACCAGAGCGGGCGGGAGAACCACGCCGCGCCAGAACGCACGAAGCGGAGGCGGAAGGCGCGGTCTCACCGCCGCCCGCC
>DAOUBO010000537.1:0-5386 GCA_034432695.1 Anaerolineae bacterium
CGCCCCGGGCCCGGGGGGGGGGGGGTGGCCGCCCCCGGGGGCCGCTGGCCCTGCTGGCCCGGCAGGGCCCCTACCGCCCGGAGCGCCTCCCACGCGAGTACTGGGAGGCTCTCCGGGCCTGGATGGAGGCACAAGGACACCGGGACGAGGCACTCCTGGGGGAAAAGGGCCCCGATTATCCCTTCCCCCTGGACTTCGTCCGGACGGACATCCCCGCGGAGTTTCTGTACCGGCAGTATCAGGAGGCCCGCGCCGGGCTGGATCGGGGCTACTGCCTGGGGACGGGGGAGGGGCCAGGGCGGTGTCTGGGCTGCGGCGCGTGCCCGGACGAGGGGCAACGGCGAGCCCTTCTCTCCCACCGGGTTTCCGTTCCGGAGTTGGGGCCGTACCTGGCCGAACTGCGGGCCGTCGTTTCCCGGAAGCGGTCCCTTCGCCCCGTCTACTACCGCATCCGGGCCAACGGCGATTTCTCCGGAGCCTTCCCCGAGTTTCTGAACGGGTTCGTTTTCCGGCGGCTGCTGGCGGTGGCGCCTGATCTGGCGGAAAACCTGCTTTCCGTCCGGGAGAGCCTGTTCACCGTTCCGCCCCATCGTCGGCGGCTCCCGACCCTGGGCGGCGAGACGGTCTTCGCCCTCCGGGCCTGGGACATAGAGCGTCTGCGGGATCGGCTGGCTTCCCTTGCCGACCCGGAGGGAGGGGGGGAGGTTCTGGGGCCTGTGGAGGGCTTCACGCCTGGCGCGTTCGCGTCGGCCTGGCTGGAGGTGGAGTTGCCGCTTCCCTTTGCGGAGGGACGCGCCGCGCTGGAACACTCCCTGCGGGGAGCCTACGTGCCCTTCTCTCTGCGGCGGGAGGGAGAGCGATACTGGCTGGAGGTCCCGCCGAAGGGAAGCAAAAAGCGGGTCCTCTTCGGGGGCTGGTTGGCGCCGGGCCCGGAGGGGCTTCGGGCCGAACTGGAGATAGGGCCGAAGTTTGATCTGCTGGGGTGGCTGGAGATCGCCGGGGTGGCGGCGAGGGAAGGTCGGATGAGGGTGGCCCGCCTTCGGCTGGTCCGGCGAGAGGACGTGGGCGAGCCGTCTCCCCCTGGCCCAGTTGCCGAACCGTTGAGCGAGCCCTGCGGGAAGCCGGAATGACTCATCCCCGTCATCCCGCTCAGGGTGTGCCTCCCCTCCCCCATCTCCAGGCGATCGGACCGCACACCCTCATTCTTCGGGAGGCGGTGCTCCCTCGCCCGGAACAGCAAAGGGAAGAGAGCCCAGCATCCAGGCCCCCGAGGCCATCAGGATGACCATCAGAACGACCGGCAGGCGAACCCCCAGGCGTCCCCGGACGACGAATTGCTCCAGGAGAAAGAGCACCGGCCAGGAAAGCAGGAAAGCCGTCAGGGGACGGGTGGGATGACCGAGACGGCGCAGGGCATCGTAAAAGAGCGCGATGGGGAGAGCCAGGATCAGGCCGTCCTGCTGGTTCTGATGGGGACTGAGCAAAGCCCCCAGGGTCAGGGTGAAGGAAAGCCGCAGGTCAAAAGCGGGCTGTCCCGGCTCCCAGCGCGAGCGTACCCAGAAGAGAAGGACTCCCAGAGCGCCCGCCGCCAGGGCGATCCCGGTCATCGTCTGGATGAGGGAGGCCCGTTCGGTCCCCAGCCAGAGGGTCAGAGTGCCCTTGAGATTGATCATCCCCTCCGGATATACACCGAAGTGGTCAAAGTAACTCCCCGTTGCGGCCAGCCAGCGCAGGTAGTCGGGCCAGATGGCGGGGCCCAGGGCGGCGGCCGTCCCCCCCAGGATGACCAGTCCCGCCGCGGCCGCGCCGGCCAGCGCCTGCCAGCGCCGCCCGCCCAGGATAACCAGGGCCGGGAAAAGAGCGGCCTGAGGCTTCACCGCCGCCAGCGCCAGCCAGACTCCGGCCTGAACATCCTTTCCTTCCCGGAGCGCCAGGTAGAACTCCGTCAGGCACCAGAGGACGAAGAGGGAAAGGCTCCCGTACAGAAATTGCAGAAACAGGGGGGAAAAGGCGAAGAACGCGCCGGAGAGCATCCAGCGCTCGCTCCGCTCCCATTCGGCGCTCAGGAGGCGCAGCCGCTGAACGACCCGGACCAGGACCCCAACCTGCAGGGCCGTCCAGCACCAGAACGCCAGGCCCAGGGGGAGCAGGGAGAAGGGGGCCATCACCAGGGCGAAGTGGGGTGGGTTGTTGAAGGGGAGGACGCCGTCGTAGAACATCCGTCCGGGCCCCAGAATGGCCTGCTGGACGCGGGCCTGGAGGTCCAGGCCGTAGAGCCGGGAGCCCAGCCCCTGGCGGACGATCATGCCGCCGGTGTAGAAGGCGGTGAAGTCGGCCCGCCAGAGGAGCCCGTCCACGGCGGCCCTGACCATCAGGCCCAGGGATCCCAGGGCGATGCCCAGGTACGAGCCTATCAGCCACCATGAAAGTCTCCGCATTACCGGGGCCCTCCGCTGCCTCATAACCCGATCTTACCCGGGGCGGTCTATCATCTGCCAAACCATCAGAAAAACGGCCAGGAGGTTCCGTAGATTCACGATCAGCACAGGCCCCAGTTCCAGAAGGATCAGGCGGTCAAAGAGGAACGGGAAATCTACAAGCGTCAGAAGGATGACGGCCAGAAACACCGGCAGATATCTTTTCTTTAGAAAAGCCCCAAAAGGGAGAAGCCAGGTGATGTACTGGGGCGAAAAGACTTTGTTGGTGACGACGAAGGCCAGCAGAGCGTTCAGGGATGCGCTCATCAGCCGATCAGGAGGGATTACCTTTTCGGCGTGCGCTTGCCGGAATTGACGCCATGCGTGAACCAGAGACCCCGCATAGGTCAAAGCGAATGCCAGGGGTTGCCACCGAAGGAAGAAGGTAGCCATCGGCGATGCGAGGTCCCACGTTCCGTAGTGGAGGACAGGGCGGGCTTCCGTGAGAGCGAGGTGGGATAAAAGGGCGACCCATCCGGCGTAGAGGCTTTCAATCTCCAGCCCGCGGTGGGAGTGATAGGTCAACAGCGAGGCGAGGAGGTTCGGTTGAAACATCGCGAAGGGGAGAAAGGGAACAACGGCTGCGATGGACGTCCCCAGCAAGAAGCGGGGGGTCCCCCTTTTTTGTTCGCCCCGGGCCCACAGGTAGAGGCCGAATACGGGCAGCAGGAACACCGGGTAGAGTTTGGCAGCGATGCCGGCTCCAAGATACAGACCGGCAATGAAGGGCCGCTCTTTCCACAGCGCGAACGCGGCCGCGAGGGCCAGCAGCGCCGGGAAAAGGTCATACCGCCATAGCAGGATGGGGCCGCTGAGGATGGCGAAGACGGTGTACCGGAACACTCTGCTTCCGGAGGGCAGGGACGTGGCAGAGGGAGAGTGGAACAACCAGAGGGAAACCGCACCACTGAGGCCGATGCTCACCAGAGGCCAGAGACGGGCGTATGCCTCCAGGCTCAGAATGGGCCCCGTTGGGATGACCATTAGATGGGGAAGGAAGAAGGGCACCAGCGCCAGAGGGGGGTACACCATCTGCCCGTCCACCGAGGGCCACCGTCCCTGAAGAACGGCAAGGGAGGACCCGTGGTAGATCAAGAGGTCCAGCGCGTGAAAGTGAAAGGCGTTGGGGAATGTGGCGGCGGCAATCACGCCCAGCGAAAGGGCTTGAAGCCCGATCAGCGTGCTGGCTCTTCTTTCAGGTAAAAAGCCGCAATTCATTTCGGCTCACACCCCGGCCGCTGATTCAAAATCCGATTCAGAAAGGCCGCGGACCGTAATGTAGAGATGACAGGAAAGCAACGCCAGGGCAGGATAGGTGAACCCCGCGATCGGCAGGGTGGCTTGTCCCAACCCTTGTAGCAGGGCCAGGATCAGGGCGCAGATCAGGTAGAGAGCGGAAGGGAACAGCGACCAGCAGAGGAAGAGGCGGCCGGCTAACTGTTTGCCGGCCGTCTCCCACAGCAGCAGGGGAATCAGAATCAACGCCATATGGGAATGGGCGTGCCATGCTGCGGCCAAGGTTGCGGCAAAGAGGACAAGCCACTGGGTAGAGCCCGACAGCCGGCTTCGTAGCGAGCGAATTAGAGCCCATAGAGCCCAGGTCACAGAGACCAGAGCCGCCACGGACCGGGCAATTTCCTCAGGGACGGCAAGGGAAATCAGTTCTCCCACCATCCGGAAGTTTATCATAATGCCGGGGGCCAAGGAGGGATGCTGACCGGTATGGGAAAGTAACTGATAGACCCAATCTTTGAGGCCGTCCACCCCCAGGAGGCCCACAGAAAGGGCTCCCACCATCGCCGATACCGCCGCAAAGCCAAGCACCGCCTGCCACTCCCTGCGCAACAACATATAGGGAAGGATCAGCAGGAGGGTCTGAGGCTTTAGCAATAAGCCACCCAGCCACAGGCCACTGCGCAGGGGTTTCCTATGTTCCCACGCGCGCAGGGATTCCCCCACACAAATCATCAGCCAGACGTTGATCTGTCCCAGCAGGAAATTTGTGAAGGCGGGGAAGGACAAAAGCGCGAGGCCTCTCAGGAGAGAAGGGGTCAGCATCCGCGTCGGATTACCGTGGCTCTGCGCCTTTCTCCAGAACCACGTCAGATAAGCGGCGAAGACGAAGATGTTCGTCAGCGACCAGAGAAGGAATCCGCCCTTCATTCCCAGCGGCACCAGAGGGATGAAGGGAAGGAGAAAAGAAGGCAGGTAGAAAAACCGGAGCGTCTCTATGGAGGCCGAAGGCATATACAACGTCAGCAGATCCCTTTGGACGGCTCTCTGGACGGTCAGATCGTAAACCTGCGGGAACCCCTTTGTTAATGCGATCTGGGCGGAGGCGAAAAAGACCATAAAGTCCAGGCCGACAAACGGCATACGAGCCCACAGAAGCCCGAAGATCAGGAGGACGTAAAGGGTGCCCATGGTGAACAGCGCAAGGCGCAACCACTCATCCGGCCGAAGGTGGAAGGGTTTGCACAGGTTGGGTAAAGCCATTCTACCTTCTCCTTGCTGCCCAGAGGATAAACCAGAGGTTGAATCCGAAAAGGATTTTCCCGGCCGCCAGAGCATCTAATCCTGCAATAAAAGGAATCAGCCGGACCGCTTCCAGGGCGATGTTCACGAAGGGGACCCAGGCCGGGAGCAGGGCCCAGAGGGGGAGGACGTACCGGGGGAGGGCCCGCCGGGCCTCCAGCGCCATGAGCGGGGGAAGCAGGACCATCGCCGTATGGCCGTGGGCGTGCCAGGTGGCGGCAAGGGTGGCGGCCAGAACGCCCAGCGTGAACCGCTCCCGCTCCGCTGCATCCCCCAGGCCCATCCGCCGCGCGGCCGCCAGCGCCGCGCCCGCGGTCAGCACCATCCCCGCCCCGTACATCCCCAGTCCCCCCGATCCTTCCTGGGTTTTCGTC
>DAOUBO010000538.1:0-3129 GCA_034432695.1 Anaerolineae bacterium
CCCGCGCCCGGGGGGGGCGGGGGGGGCGACCCCGCCACATTGAGGTTCAGATCCTCGCCGACGCTCGCGGTCGGGTCATTCATCTGGGCGAACGGGAGTGCTCCATCCAGCGTCGTCATCAGAAACTTGTGGAGGAGTCCCCCTCTCGCGCCCTGACGCCGAACCTGCGCAAACGCATCTGCCGGGCCGCCGTCCTGCTGATGCGAGCCGTCCGCTATGTGGGCGCGGGGACGGTGGAGTTCCTTCTCGCCCCGGACGGACGGTTCTACTTCATTGAGGTCAACCCCCGGCTCCAGGTGGAACACACCGTCACCGAGGCCGTCACCGGGGTGGACATTGTGAAGGCGCAACTGCGCATCGCCGCCGGGCGGGAACTCCCCTACCGTCAGTGGGACATCCGGCCCCACGGCTGGGCCATAGAGTGCCGCATCCTGGCCGAGGACCCCGCGCGCAATTTCGCCCCGACCATCGGCCGGATCCTCCGGCTGCGGGAGCCGGGTGGGCCGGGCATCCGGGTGGATAGCGGCATCTGCGAGGGGATGAGTGTTACTCCCTACTACGACTCCCTGCTGGCCAAACTCATCGCCTGGGGCGAGACACGCGGCGTGGCCATCGTCCGCATGCGCCGGGCGCTGGACGAATATCAGATTCTGGGGATAACGACGAACCTGGACCTCCACCGGGCGCTGATGAACAGTCCGCGCTTCTTTGGGGGGCAGGTTCATACCCGCTTTCTGGAAGAAGAGCCCCTTGCGCCGCCGCCACCGGAGGACGAGGAGATCCTGACCGCTGCGCTGGCCGCCGTCCTGGCCGACTGGCGCCGCCGGGCCGGAAGCCGCCGGGAGGTCTCCCAGAGCCGCTGGCGGCTCCTGGGCCGCTGGGAGCAACTCTCGTAGGGGTCGGCCAACAGCGTCTTGTGGGTCTGCCTGCCCTACATGTGGGCAGTTCTGGCCCCCAAAATATCAACTTGGCGGGTCAGTAGGTCGGATTGGCAATCCGACCTACCCGCCAGTCGTGACGGGCCGATAGGGCGTGGAAGCGGATGGGGAAAGGAGCAGAGGAGTAGAGCCACTGCGAACCGTTGCCCTATACCGAGCAGAGGGCGGAAGATCGGAGGCGATACGCGATACGCGATACGCGATGCGCGATTAGCGATACGCGATACGCGATTAGCGATTAGCGATACGCGATACGCGATACGCGATTAGCGATACGCGCAATGAAATACCGGGTTGAGGTAGAAGGCCGCCGCTTTGAGATAGAGGTCTGGCCCGACGGGACGGTCTGGGTAGACGGGCGGCCCGTCTCGGTGGACCTGGAGGGGCTGGAAGGCCCCTTTCTCTCCCTGCTGCTGGGCGTCCGCTCCTACGAGGCGGCAGTGGAGCAGGAGACGGGGGAAGCCTATCGGGTTATCGTCGCCGGGCGGGCCTACCGGACCGCGGTGGAGGCTCCCCGGACAGCCCCGGTAGAGCCGGGGGCCTGCCCGGCTCCGACGGGCTCCTGCGAGGTCCGTGCCCCTCTGCCGGGGCTCCTGGTGGAACTGCGTGTTGCCGAGGGACAGCCGGTGAGGGCGGGGGACGTGGTGGCGGTGCTGGAATCCATGAAGATGCACATGGAACTGCGGGCCCCGCGCGACGGCGTTGTCCGGTCCCTCTGCGCCACTCCCGGCCGGGAGGTCCAGCAAGGGGAGGTGCTGGCGGTTATCGGATAATGGGGTAAAATTCCCCACAACGTGCGTGTGTGGGGAAGAAAATGGATGTTCAGCCCGGTCTGATCGCCCTCTTCGGTTCGGGGGAGACGGCTCCAGCGGGCCGTCGGGTACACGAGGCGCTGATGCGCCGGTTGAGGCCCCCCATCCGCGTCGCCGTTCTGGAGACCCCAGCGGGCTTTCAGCCCAACTCGGCGTGGGTGGCAGGTCGGTTGGCGGAGTTCATCCAGGAGCGGCTGCAGAATTTCCACCCCGAAGTGACCGTCGTCCCTGCGCGGCGAAGGGATGGCTCCCACAGCACCGACGATCCCCAACTGAACGCCCCCCTGCTGAAGGCCAACTACGTTTTTATGGGCCCCGGCAGTCCGACCTATGCCGTGCGCCACCTGAAGGGGACCTGGGCCTGGGAGGTCATTCGGGCCCGGCAACGGATGGGGGCCGTTCTGGCCTTCGCCAGCGCGATGGCCATCGCCGCCGGGACCTGGGCGCTTCCTGTCTACGAGATTTACAAAGTCGGCGAGGACCCGTTCTGGGCCGAGGGGCTGGACCTGTTCCGGCCCTATGGCCTGGAACTGGCCATTGTTAGCCACTGGGATAACGCGGAAGGAGGCCCTGACCTGGATACCCGCTGCGGCTTTATGGGCGTGGAGCGGATGGAGCGGCTGATGGCGATGCTCCCTCCCACGACAACGCTGCTGGGGATTGACGAACATACCGCCGTCGTTCTGGACTTTGTTGGCGGGACGGCGCAGGTGATGGGTCGCGGCGGGGCGACGGTCCGGAAAGGGACGGAAGGGCGGGTCTTTTCCAGCGGGGAGGCTTTCCCGCTGACGCTTCTGGGCGAGCCCAGAATTCCACCGCTGGAGGAGGGGCTTTCCCCCGCCGTTCTGGAGGCTGTCCTGCAGGCGGAGAAAGAGGCGACGGAGGTTCCCGCCGAGGTTCTGGCGCTGGTGGCGGAGCGGGAAGAGGCCCGGCGGGCAAAGGACTGGGCGCGGGCCGACCGGCTGCGGGAGGAGATTCGGGCTCTGGGCTTCGTTGTGGAGGATACTCGCGAGGGCCCCCGCCTTCGCCGGAGCGTCCCTTCGCCGCGCTCCGCGGCTCACTCCAGGAGGCAGGCAATTACCTGAGCCCACGTAGGTCGGATTGCTAATCCGACTGTGGTCGGATTGCCCATCCGACTTTGGCCGGATTACCGCCCCACGTAGTCCTCCGCAATGAACGGCGCGCCCTTTCCCGGCCCCGGCGCTATCCCGGCGTCAGCAGGGTGACCTCCGGCCGACAGTTGAACCGGACGGGCGGAGCCATCACGCCCACCCCCCGGCTCACGTAGAGCCGCATACCGCTCCATACGGTTATCGGACGATCAGCGGCAGATAGACCCGGAGCCCCCCGGCCCGGAACCCCCGCCCGGCCGGGGTCGC
>DAOUBO010000539.1:0-3324 GCA_034432695.1 Anaerolineae bacterium
CTTTTGGGGGGCTGCGGGTAGTGGCGCACCACCAGCGGCAGGTAGACCTGCGCCCGCACCGGCAGAACCATCAGGTCGTAGACCGCGTCGCAATAAGCAGCATAGCTGCTGCTGGGCGGGCGAATCTCCAGATAGTAGGTCCCGGATGCGGGCGGCATCCACCGGACGGAAACGCCGCGCCCCCGATATTCGTAGCCCCTCCATTCGGCCAGCCGGTTCATGGCCGCATCGTACAGGGTCACATTCGTCGCCATGTTCCATCCCAGGTTGAAGGTCTCAATCCGGTAGGGCACGCCGTTATCCACGTCCGCCTGGGGGACGGTGAACGTGACCCAGTCGGTGTCCGTGACGGTGTGGAAGGTATGGGACTGGATGCCGGTATAGGCGCGGGCGGTGGTGGAGACGTCGTCGCTCTCGTAGATGTCTGGCCCTACAGGGGAAGGTTGCGGCCCCTCCAGCCAGACCAGATGGCCGGCATCGTTGTAGTAATAGACCGCCGGCCGAATGCACCGGTGCCCCACGCTCACCGGGGAACAATCCCGACTCCAGTACAGGCCGTTGAACGAGGCGCTGTAGTTGCCGGAGCCGTCGGCAGTGGTGTACAGGAACCAACCGTACCACCCCCAGTTGTCATACCGCCGCATCCGCGGCTGAACGGGCTGGTTGGCCGGAGAGCGCCCGTAGAGCCGATTGTTCGCCGCGTCCACGTTGACCGTCAGTTCGGGAATGGACAGTGAGGCGCTGTCGCCGTCGCCGGTCTGCACCAGGACGGTATCCCCCTGGGTAATCGTTACCGGGGTGCTCCCGCTCAGATATCCCCAGTAGTAGCCATCGCTGGATGAGGTGGTGGTATAGACCGCGATGGAGCTCCCGCTGCGCTGCAGGGTGATGGTGACCGGGGTATTGGGCGTCTCGGTGCGGCCGTAGACAGCAGCGCCCCCCTTCTGCGCATTGACGGTGAAAGCGTAGATGTACGAGCGGCCGGTATAGTGTCCGTCAGGACCGGTGTTCCAGATTCTGTACACATAGTCCTGGCCACCGATCTGGGCTCCGCTGAAGGTGAGAGTATATTGGCCAGCAGAAACGTTCGCCTCGGAGCAGTAGGAATACCAGTAAGGGCTATCGCGGCGAAAGTCATAGAGCTGGGCCAACACGCGGCCGCTCCCCGCATTGCCGGTCAGTTGTCCGGTGCTGCCGTCCAGCCGGGCGGTCAGGTTCTGGACCGTCATCGTCTCGGTGACCGTACCGTCCGTTACTTCAACGGTGTAGTTGGGCTGGATGGCATCCCCTGTCATATACGTGGAGAAATTCCCGTCCCAGGAACTGGCGTACACATTGGTGCGGGCAACGATAGTGTCATCCGGTCTCCTGGCCCGGACGGTCAGGGAGGCGCCCGGCCGGCCCCAGTACCCCAGGACGTACTGATCGCTGATCCGGGCGACAATCGCCGGGACGGGGCGCTCGCCATATTGGTAGTTCCCCTCAGTGTCGTAGACGTAGAAATAGGCATAGTCGCCGCGCACCAGGTCCAGGTCGGCGGTCAGGGTGAACTGGCCGGAACTATTGGCAGTGGTAGATCGGCAACGAGATGCCCAGGAGCAACTGGTCATCAAGTAGGAGTCGCGGCGCTTGTAGAAATACGCCCTCACCAGCCGGTTCGCGCCCGTCGTGCCGGTCGCCCAGTCGTTCACGCGATCCAGCGTCACGTCCAGGCCGGTGGCCGTGTACTGGACCGTCACGCCTCCGCCGGTGACGGAGATGATGTCCCCCGCCTGAATGGTCTGGGTGAAATAGTTTGAGAAATAGTTGGTTGCACTCGTCCGACCGCTGACGACGGAAACGATACTCCCACCCCGGCGGAGAGCGGCCGTATAATCCACCTCCGGCTTCAGATAGCCCCAGAAATCACTCTGGCTAAAGAAGGCAGAGATACGGTAGGCGCCAAACCAGTACCAGGTGCTGTTGCCGTTGGCGTCGCGGGCGTAGACATCGGCTTCCGCGCGACGGTCAAAGTCCACCACGCCGGAGAAACTGGCGCTGAAATTGCCGCCGCTGTCGGTGCCAACGGTTTGTGAGCGGGTATCCCAATTGCAGGGGTCAGCCGCCGGATACCAGAGTTGAATCTCCACCGACCGTCCGGGAGCGGTCCGGCCCGCCACGGTATTCGCTACCGGGTCCACCCAGGCCCGCAGGTCCACCACAACCGTGCTGACGGTGCTGCCGTGGGCGGTCACTTCCACGACGTCGCCGGGACGCAGGCTCCAGCTGGAACCGTAGGTGGGACAGTACTGCCAGGAAGGGTAGAAGTAGTAGTAACCATCACTGGCACTGGTGGTGGACTGGGTGGCGACCACCCGCCCGCCCCGCAGGATGCGCATGGTGACGGTGGTGGTGGGCGTTGTCTGGCCCCAGATGTATGTCCACGTGTCTGTTCCAGTGCTTCCGGGCGGGACATACGCGTTGATGCTGGGGTCGGTGGCCTGCGGGGTCACGGCAACGGCCTGGAAGCCCTGTATCCGTTCAGCCGCCATCCGGCTCAGGCCCAGCACCTGCTCGGGAAGTGCCCGGGCAGCGGCAACCGCGCATGCCGCGGGCAACGCCTCGGAGTGGGGCATCAGGGCCGCTACGCCCTGGATACGGGAGAGAGCCTCCAGCGCTTCCGGTGCAGCACCTTTCACCACCACGCCGTGCAGGTCGGGCCGGACCTCAAAGCCGGCGATGAGCCCCCTGGCCTGCAGGTGCTCCAGTTCGGCCAGGACGGGCCCGGCCTGGCGCCCGGTCAGGCTGCGGGCATACTCGGCCGCCTGCTCGGGCGTCAGGCCCGCCGGAACCTCCGCCGGGTCCAGCGGCATCACCGGGAGCGCGAGCAGGTAATCGGCCGGAGGGGGAGGAGTCGTTTCTGGTGCAGCGGATGACGAGGTGGCAGCAGAGGGAGAAGGAGCAGCAGAAGCAGGAAGTTGAAGAAGCAGAACCGCGGTCACGAGGGCGATTAGAACCGCCATACCGATAAAGAGGTTCTTTTTCATCGGAATTCCTCCTTCTGCTAAGAGGAAAGCACGACAATTTTTAAGATTTATGCAACGGGGCGTGGGCTATTTCCTCATAGACCCTCCTTTCCTCATCGGGGTGACCTATGCGAAGATTCCCTGCAGAGGAACGTCTGTTTCCAGAGAAATTATACCACAATGACATTATACCACAACTCTGTTCCGAAAATTCGGAAATTTCAGGGCCATCTGTACCCGATGGACTGAAAAATCCGGCGCTCATCTGCGTTGATCTGCGCCCCCTCACTCCCCCACCGGCAGCGCCACGTGGAACGTG
>DAOUBO010000540.1:0-4594 GCA_034432695.1 Anaerolineae bacterium
GTCCCCCTGGTAGAGGCGGGGGACGTGGACGCCAGGGACGGGGGCCAGCGCCTCCAGTTGGGCCCGTCGCCCCAGGTGGCGGACCCGCTCCCAGGTCCGGACGATGTCCACGATGGCCTCCTCGCCGTCGCCGATGACGAAGGCGTCCACGAACTCCGCCATCGGCTCCGGGTTGAAGGCCGCATGGCCCCCGGCGATGACCAGAGGGTGCCGTTCGTCCCGCCCCTCGCTGCGCAGGGGGAGGCCGGCCAGGTCCAGCGTCTCCAGCAGATTGGTGTAGAGGACTTCGTAGGGAAGGCTGAAGCCGAGAATGTCAAATTCGGCCAGGGGGTGGAAGGTCTCCAGGCTGTAGAGAGGGATGGACTCCCGGCGCATCGCGGCGGCCATGTCGGGCCAGGGGGTGTAGGCCCGCTCCGCCAGGACGCCGTCCATCCGGTTCAGGATGTCGTAGAGGACCTGGATGCCCAGGTTGGACATCCCCAGGTCGTAGAGGTCGGGAAAGACGAGGCAGACGCGGGTCGGGGTGGTGGCCCAGTCCTTGCGGACGGCGTTGACCTCGCCGCCGACGTACCGGCCGGGCCGCTCCACCCGGGGGAGGACCCGCTCCAGTCGGGAACGCCAGTCGGCGGTCATTGAGGTCTTCCGATCCCTTCCACGACGGCCTCCCGCGCGCCGGAGTCCACGAATCCGGCGGCCTCGGCCAGGTGTCGGGAGGCTTCGTTGCCCTCGGCGACGACGTAGAGGGGGAGGACGCCGTTGCCGAGGACCCATGCGACGCAGGAATCCAGCACGGCCCGGCCCCAGCCCTGCTGCTGGGCCGGAGGCTTCGTTCGCACGTAGATTTCGGCGAAGTGGGGCGATTGCCAGTTCAGCCCGGCCTCGGCGACGATCTCGCCGGATCGGGAGCGGACGACGAAACGGGGAGTGCCGTCGGCGGCCGGCGCAGGGGTCACCATCACGTTGATCGGGGGGGAGGTGTAGCGTTTCAGGCCCAGCCAGTAGATGTGGTTGAGGGAAGCGCGCTCCACCTCCAGGGACCGCTCCACCAGGCTCCGGTACTCCGGCGTTGTGACCAGGTAGTAGGGACGATGGGGGAGGATGGCTTCCCGCAGGAGGGCCTGGGCCACGGCGGGATAGCGGGCCCGGAGCACGCCGATGAGCCGGAAGAGGTCCCACCCGGTCTGGCAGAGGGCGAGGAAGCCCACCACCTGAGGGCCCCGCTCGGCCACCCAGAGCCGGGTCCGGGTGGGGTCGTGGTACAGGGCGTAGTAGGCCGCCAGGCCGTCCTGAGGCGACCTCAGGTCCAGCATCTGGCGGGCTTTCTGCCGCAGCGTGACCAGGTCTTCGGTCAGACGGGACTCGGTAAACGGAAAAGGCTCGGACATAGGCTCCCCCTGCAGGGTGCATTATGCCACAGATTCGTCGGGGCGTCAACAGGCGCTCGTCTCTTGACGTTTTCGCCTTTGCCAGGTATAATGCATTTGCAAATGCGAAGCGTTTGCAACTGGGGTGGATGTGTATGAACCCGGAAGAGGGATTAATCGCCTCCCTCCAGGCTGGTGGGCACCGGATCACCCACCAGCGGCGGGTCCTGCTGGAGATTCTGGAGGAGAGCCGGGAGCATCTGGATGCGGAGACGCTCTACGAACGGGCCCGTCAGCGGTTGCCGCGGATCAGCCTGGCGACGGTCTATCGGACTCTCGCGGTGCTGAAACGCATGGGGTTGGTGGCAGAATACTCGCTGGGAGAAGCCCATGGCCACTTTGAAGCCGTTCCGGAAACCCAACACTACCACTTCACCTGCCTGGGGTGTGGGGAGGTGGTGGAGTTTGACGCTCCCCAGGTGGAGGAGGCCCTTCGGGAACTGGCCGCCCGGGAAGGGCTGGAAGTCTGCGACGTCCACTTCTTCCTCACCGGATACTGCGCCCGATGCCGGGAGGGAAGAGATGAGCGCTGACCGGCCCGGTGTCCCGTTGACTCTGATGCGCGCGGGGGAAAGGGGGACCATCGCCGAACTGCGGGGCGGGCACAGCCTGCGCAACCGGATGCTCGCGCTCGGCCTGACCCCCGGCGCTGAGGTGACCGTCCTGCAGAACTACGGGCGCGGCCCATTGCTGGTCCGGGTGCGGGACGTCCGGATCGCGCTGGGGCGAGGCGAAGCGGAAAAGGTTCTGATCCGGCGAGGTGACCGCGAATGACCCATTGCCACGCGCCGCAGCAAACGGCCGTCCTGCCGAGGATCCGGGAGCGCCCGATCCTCGTCGCGCTGGCCGGTCAGCCCAACGTGGGCAAGTCCACCCTGTTCAACCTGCTCACCGGGCTCCACCAGCATGTCGGCAACTGGCCCGGCAAGACGGTGGAGCGGAAGGAAGGGCAGTTCACCTTCAACGGCGCTGCCTACCGGGTGGTGGACCTTCCCGGAACCTACAGTCTGACGGCTGGTTCGCCGGAGGAGGTCATCGCGCGGGAGTTCATCCTGCAGGAGCGGCCCGATGTGGTCGTCGCGGTCGTGGACGCGGCGACGCTGGAGCGAAGCCTGTATCTCGTGGCGGAACTCCTGGCCCTGCCCGCTCCGGTCGTAGTGGCGCTGAATATGATGGACGTCGCCCGGCAGGAAGGGATGGAGATTGAGCCGGAGGTCCTCCAGGCCGCGCTGGGCGTGCCCGTGGTGCCGATGACCGCGACGCGCGGGGAGGGGATCCACGCCCTTCTGGAGACGGTAGAGCGGGTTGCGCGGGGCGAGGTCCCCTCCACGCCGCGTCTTCCCCAGATTCGGGAGGACCACCGGCCCGTGCTGGAGGAACTGGAGGGGCTGATTCTGGGCTACGTCCCCGCCCCCTACCCCCAGGCGTGGGTGGCGGTGAAACTGCTGGAGGGGGACCCGGAGGTGACCCGGATGATGCGGGAAGCGCTCCCCCCCCAGCGCTGGGAGCAGGTCCACGCGCTCCTGCGGGCCCACGACGACGCGCAGGTGGCAGTCGCCAGCGGACGGTACGAGTGGGTTGGGCGGATGGTGCGGGCCGCGGTCCGGCGCCCGCGGGTCGGGCAGATCGGGCTGACGGAGCGGCTGGATCGGTGGGCCACGCACCCTCTCTTCGGGCCGGGGATTCTGGCGCTGATCCTGGGAGCCGTCTTCTGGCTGACCTACACGGTGGGGTCGCCCCTTCAGGACCTGCTGGAGACCCACGTGGTCGGCGGGCTGGCGGAGGGAGTCCGCTCCCTGCTGACGGCCGTCGCGCCGGAGTGGCTGGTGGCGCTCCTGGCCGACGGCGTCATCGGCGGCGCGGGGGCCGTCCTGACCTTCCTGCCCATCCTGGTGCTCTTCTTCGCCGCGCTGGCCTTTCTGGAGGACGTTGGCTACATGGCCCGCGCGGCCTACGTGATGGACGGCGTGATGCACCGGATGGGGCTGCATGGGAAATCCTTCCTCCCCCTCTTCCTGGGCTTTGGGTGCAACGTCCCGGCCATTCTGGGGACGCGGGTGATTGAGTCCCGGCGGGCGCGGCTGCTGACGATCCTCCTGGCTCCCCTCGTGCCCTGCACCGCGCGCCTGGCGGTCATCGCCTTCCTGGCGCCGGCCTTCTTCGGGAAAGCCGCGCTGGCGGTCTCGTGGGGGCTGATCCTGCTCTCCCTCCTGGTCCTGGCGGTTACCGGGGCGGTTTTGAACCGGGTGCTTTTCCGGGGGCGGAGGTCGGCCTTCATTATGGAACTCCCCCTCTACCACCTTCCCAACTGGCGGACGATCGGCCTCACCGTCTGGCAGCGGAGCCTCGCCTTCATCCGCAAGGCGGGGACGGTGATTCTGGCGGTGTCGGTGGTCGTCTGGGTGCTTTCTTCCTTCCCCGGCGGGGATGTGGAGGGGAGTTATCTGGCCCGGCTGGGCCGCTGGCTGGAGCCGGTGGGGCGACTGGCGGGGATGGACTGGCGGCTGACGGTGGCGCTGATCAGCAGTTTCGTCGCCAAGGAGAACTCCATCGCCACGCTGGGGGTGCTCTTCCGGGCGGGTGAGGAGGGGCTGACGGACCTGCTGGCCGCGACCTACCCCCCTGCCGTCGGGCTGGCCTATCTGGTGGTGCAGACGCTCTTCATCCCCTGCGTGGCGACGGTGGGGGCCATCCGGCAGGAGACGGGTTCCTGGCGCTGGACCCTCTTCAGCGCAGGGCTTCTGCTGGTGGTCTCATTCCTGGCAGGGATGGCCGTGTACTGGGCCGCGGTGTGGCTTGGCTGAAAGTTTGGTTCCTCCTTTCCCCCTGGTATGGGGTAGGGCAACTGCTCGCAGTTGCTCTACTCCCCACTCCGCCTTTGACGGCGAAGGAAGGCCCATCGCATACAAGACGAATCTGGCGACTTCACTGCAAAAACTCACCGCAGAGGCGCCGAGAGCGCAGAGTTCTACATTAATCCAACCAATCCAACCTCTGCGCCCTCTGCGTCTCGGCGGTAAAAAACCTTGGTTCTCTGGGAATTCGCGTTGTTGGGGAATACCACGCCCGAAAAAGGAGCCGGGCGTAGCGCAGGCTGGTACCTCACCCCCCCCCCAGCCCCCCCCCCCCCCCCGACCCCCCGGCCGGGGGGGGGGGGGGGGGGGCGCGGA
>DAOUBO010000541.1:0-2560 GCA_034432695.1 Anaerolineae bacterium
GGCAGATAAGGTGACGGTCACCTTCAAGGTGACCGTCACCTTCAAGGTGACCGTCACCTGCACACGCTACGGAGGTGAAACATGTGCCCGATGTGTGGTGGCTGGTGGACCGGCTGGTGGGGCTGGGGCCCATGGGGCAACACCCTGGGCCTGGTTGGCCTCATCCTCAATCTGCTGCTCTTCCTGGGCTTCCTGGCCCTGCTCGGAATGGGCATCGCCTGGCTGGCCCGTCGGCTCGGCCGCCCTGCGGCCGGAAGCAGCGGACCGGACCCGCTGGAAATCGCCCGACGACGGCTGGCCTCCGGCGAGATCACCCTCGCTGAATTTGAGGAGATTCGGGATCGGCTCCGCTCCTGAAACCAACCCGGCCTTTGCCGATCCTGGGAACTGGAAGGTGCGGCGAACGGCCCGCCTTACCGCCGGGATGCAAACCTCTGCGCCTCTGCGGTGATCCCGTGTTTCCCGAAAATGGGCTCTGTGGTAAAATCGGATAGACGATCCAGAACCTGACACGGGCCGCTGACGACAACGTCGTCGCTCTGCCGCCGGCAGCGGGGGCGCTGGCCCCGGTGGGGTTCCTTCTCTCCCCGGCCGTGGGGCGCCCCTGATGTCGCTGCGCACCGCCATCGGGGCGGTCAACGCCCAGTTGTTGCGGCGGGTAGCCTGGGAGCCGTGTGGGAGGAGGGGGCATGCCCGGAAAAATTCGCGTTCTCCTGGCCGACGACCACGCCGTGGTCCGGCAGGGCATCCGCCGTTTCCTGGAGGAGGCAGGGGACATTGAGGTGGTGGCGGAGGCCGGGGACGGCCGGGAGGCGCTGGAGCGGGTGCGGGAACACCGGCCCGACATCGCCGTGCTGGACATCCGGATGCCGGAGATGTCCGGTGTGGAGGTGACGCGGCGGCTGAAAGAGCGCTTCCCGGACGTTCGGGTGCTCATCCTCACTGCCTACGACGACGATCCCTACATCTTCGCCCTCCTCCAGGCGGGGGCCGATGGCTACGTCCTCAAGACCGCCAGCGGCGACGAACTGGTGCGGGCGGTGCGCACCGTCTATCGGGGCGAGTCCGCCCTCAGCCCGGAGGTGGCCACCAAAGTGGTGCAGCAGACCCGCACCGGCAAGCCGGCCACGGCGGCGGGGCAGGTGGAGCCGCTCACGTCGCGCGAACTGGACGTGTTGCGGCTGGCGGCGCGGGGGCTGACCACCCGCCAGATCGGCTACAAACTGGGCATCAGCCACCGCACCGTCCAGGGCCACCTGCAGTCTATCTACGGGAAACTGGGCGTCAGCAGCCGCACCGAGGCGGTCACCGAGGCCATCCGCCGCGGCTGGATCGTGGTAGAGTAAAACCGCAAAGGGCGCAAAGGAATCCCGAAACTTTGCGCCCTTTGCGCTCTTTGCGGTTAGACCCGGGGATGTTCGGATGCGCCGATGGTTCCGCAGCCTGCAGGTTCAACTGCTCCTCTGGGCCGTCCTCCCGGTCACCTTCGCCCTGCTGGCCGTGGCCTTCACCGGGGTCTACACCCACCAGCGGGCGATGCGGGATTTCGTCGCCGAGCGGGACCTGGCCCTGGCGCGGCTGGCAGCCCGCATCGTGGAGGACGGGCTGGCCCACGGCACCATCGCCCCCGACGGGAGCGGACTGGATGCCTGGCTTCCCGCCGTAGCGGCGCGGCCCGTTGATCGGGTGGACCTGGTGATCGTAGACGGGACCGGGCGGGCCGTCTTCCATACCGACCCGGAGCGGCTGGGGGCGGATCTCTCCGATGCACCGGGCGTGGCCCAGGCACGGGCCGGGCAGGAGGGGTTCGCCCTCGCCGAAGGGGAGGAAGGGCCGGTACTGGTCGCCTTCACCCCGGTCCGCGGCACCGACTGGGCGGTGCTGGTGCTGGAGCCGGTGGGGGGCCTGATCGGGCCGATCCTCCGCCTCTCCGGCCTGGCGCCGGTTGTCGCCGTCGCCGCCGGGTTGATCTCCCTGGTGGTGCTCACCTTCGGCTGGATGACCATCGTCCGTCCCCTGCAGGCCCTGGCCCGCGCGGCTGAGCAGGTCTCCTGGGGGGATGACTCCTCCATCGCCCGGGCTGTGGGGGGCGTGCAGGAGATCCAGGACCTGCACCGGGCGCTTGCGGAGATGGTGGAGCGCCTCCGGGGGTACGAGGCCGGGATGCGGGATTACCTGGGCGCCGTGACCAGCGGTCAGGAAGCGGAACGGGCCCGGCTGGCGCGGGAACTGCACGACGGGCCGGTCCAGGACCTGATCGCCCTGGCCCAGCAGGCGGAGATAGTCCATCGCCTCATCGCCCGCGGGGAAATAGAGGGCGCCCGAACGCAACTGGAAAGTCTCCATCCAGCGACGCGCCGGATTGTGGAAGAACTCCGGCGGCTCATCGCCGCGTTGCGGCCCCCGTACATAGAGGACCTGGGGCTCCTCCCCGCGCTGGAGATGCTGGTGCAGCAGGCTCGGGAGACCGCAGGAACCGAGGTTCAACTGGAGACCGAAGGGGAGGTCCGTCGCTGCCATCCGGATGTGGAACTGGCAGGCGCCCCGCGTGCCCCCGCGG
>DAOUBO010000542.1:0-1873 GCA_034432695.1 Anaerolineae bacterium
TAACCGGTCTTGTGTCGCTCCCCCCCGCCGGGGCGGCCGAGCCCGGCGGGGACGATGCGGCGGCCCTTCGGGCCGCCGCATCGTCCCCGCAGGGATCGCCCGCCACGGCGGGAGAACGCGACCTACGACGGTTTATTCAGCGTGCGCAGGCAGCGGGTGCAGAGATACATCCGCTGCACTTTCCCTTCCCACATCACCCGCACCCGCTGAACGTTGGGGTTGAACCGCCGCTTGGTGGCCCGGTTGGAATGGCTCACGTTGTGACCAAACTGGGGCCCTTTGCCACAGAGTTCGCATTTCGCCATTGTTACGCCTCCAATCCCCTCCCGATCCGAATGGCGGGGCAATCATACCATAAGTGCGCGTTTTATGCAACCACGACTCACACGCGCGTGACGTACTCCCCCGTCCGGGTATCCACCCGGATGATATCGCCGGGCTGGATAAAGAGGGGAACCTGCACTTCCAGCCCCGTCTCCAGAACTGCCCGCTTCAAAACGGTCGTCGCCGTATCCCCGGCGATGGCCGCCTCCGTCTCCACAACCTGAAGGTCCACCGCGGTGGGCAGTTCTACCTCTATCGGTTTCCCCTCATACATCGCGATGACCAGGTTCATCCCCTCCTTCAGGTACCCGGCCTGACCCTCCAGGACATGCGCCGGGATGCCGATCTGGTCGTAGGTCTCGGCGTCCATAAAGTAGTACAGGTGGCCATCGTTATACAGGTACTGCATTTCCCGGCGCTCTATCCGGACCTCCTCCACCCGGTCGCCGGAGAGAAAGGTCTGCTGGACGGTCGCGCCTGTCCGCAGGTTGCGCAGTTTGGTCCGGATGATGGCATTCCCACGCCCCGGCTTGTGGTGCTGGTATTCCAGCACCCGGTAGAGTTCCCCGTTCAACAGGATGGTCATTCCTCTTCGCAGGTCGTTGACGTCTATCATCCGTCCACCTCCTGCTCCGGATTATACCAGCCCTGGGACAAGGCGTCAAATGCCCAGGAGTTCACGGTAGACCGATTCCACGCGCGCGACCATCCGTTCCTGGGTGAACTCCGCCTCCACCCGCGCCCGCCCGGCCCACCCCATGCGCGCCCGCAGGTCCGGGTTCTCCAGAAGGGTGCGGATGGCCGCGGCCAGCGGCCGGGGAGCGCCGGGGGGCACGACCAGCCCGGTCACCCCGTCCTGAACAACCCAGGAGGTCCCCGTCCCCACCTCCGTCGTCACGCACGGGAGGCCGGAGGCCATCGCTTCCAGCAGGACGGTCCCGAAGGCCTCCGCCCGGGCATTGGCCGGCAGGACGAAGACGTGGGCCCGGTGATAAAGGGAGGGTAGCACAGCGTCGTCCACCTCTCCCAGGAAGTGGACCCGTTCGGCCAGCCCCAGCCGGAGGGCCTGTTCCCGCCAGGTTGCTCCCATCGGCCCTTCCCCCACGACGTTCAGGCGGACATCGGGGAGATCTACCAGCGCCTCCAGCAGGGTGTCCAGTCCCTTGTAGTAGCGGAGTTTGCCCACGAAGAGAAGGGTGGGCGGGCCGTCGTAGGGAGACGGCGGGGGAACAAACCGGCGATGGTCCACGCCCAGCGGGACGACCGTGCATTTCTCCCGGACCGGCCGGAGCCAGGGTGAGGTCTCTATGTAGCGGGGGCTGGTGGCGAGGATCCGGTCGGCGGCGGCCAGGACCCGCCGCAGCAGTGGCCCGTAGAGGCGAAGCCACCCCCGCTGCCGGACGACGTCGGAATGGTGGGTGATGACGGTTGCGCGGGCGCGCCCCAGAAGCCAGTTCGCCACCTCCCCCAGGGGATAGGGGGAATGAACGTGGGCGATGTCGGGCCGGAGGCGGGCCAGGATCAGAGGCTGGAGGAGGGCGCGCGGGAG
>DAOUBO010000543.1:0-2181 GCA_034432695.1 Anaerolineae bacterium
CGGAGGCGGTCTGGCGGACCCGGCGGCTAAAGCCCCGCCTCTACGGCTACCCCTTCACCATCACCGCGGCCCAGGCAGACCCCGAGCGGGCCTCCGAGCGGGTGACCCGACGGGTGGAGGAGTTGCACCCCGTCGTCCAGAGCACAGTGACCCTCCTCTCTCCGCCGACGCCGGACCTCCTGCCCGCGCCTCCGGCGCCGGACGAGCGGATCGTCATCTTCACCGACGACCGGCGGGTTGTGCCCTGCGGCGGCTGCGCGCCGACCTACCTGATCCCGCCGACGTTGCTGGCCGAGACCCTGCTGCGCCTCTATGGCCCTCAGGGCACAGGCCAGGTCCTTCCCGTGTCGGTTCGGAGTTTTACCTTCAGCGACCTGACGGCCTACCTCAACGTGCCGACCCCCTCGCCTTCGCTGGAGAAAACGCCCTCCCCGGCAGATCAGGTTGCGGCGGCCCTCCAGAGCGCCGACTGGATCCTCTTTGCGATGCTGGACGCGGGAGACCGAAACGCGCCGTCCGGGGCCGTCCGACGGTTCCTGGCGGAGCGGGCCGACCTGCTGCGCAACAAAAAGGCGGTCGTCCTCGCTTTCGGTGCCCCGTACTACCTGGACACGACGGAGATCGCGAAACTCTCCGCATATTTTGGCCTCTACAGCGCGGCACCTCCCTTCGTGGAGGCTGCCGTCCGCGCGCTCTTCGCCGAGTTCCCCTTCACCGGCGCGCCCCCGGTCAGCGTGCCCGGCATCAACTACTCCATCCTGGCCCAGACTCAGCCGGACCCCCATCAGACCATTCAGTTGGTCATTGTGGAAGCGCAGGGAGGAGAAAAGGGAACGCCTCAACCCCTGGAAATTTACCAGGGGGACACCCTCCATCTGCGGACAAACGTTATCGTGGACCGGAACGGGCATCCCGTCCCGGACGGGACGCTGGTGGAGTTCTTCCTGACCTATCCCCAGGAGGGGCTGGAGCGGACCATTCAGACGACGACGCGGAACGGCATCGCGGAGACCGCCGTTACTCTGGACCGGGTCGGCCTGTTGCAGATCGCGGTCCGGGCGGAGCCGGCTCCGCGTGCGGTTCGGCTGGAACTGGAGATTCGGCCGGGGGAGCCGGTGGTCATTAACTCCATCCCGCCGACACCCAGCCCCCCGCCGACGCCAACGCCGGAGCCCACCCCTGCCCCGACGCCAGTGCCCACCCCTGCTCCCTCGTCGCTTCGGGCGCCGATGACGGACACCGCACGGGCTGGCATGCTCTTCCAGGGGCTGCTCGGTGCCCTGGCCGGGGCGCTCGGGGGGTATCTCCACTCCTGGCGCCGTCGGAACCCCTTCCCCCGCGCTGTCCGTTCCGGCCTGTGGGGATTCGTCGGCGGCCTCTCCGGCTACCTGCTGGCGCTTCTGGCGCGCCTGGCGGGGTGGGACGCTCTGACCGATGGGCTCCGGCCGGGCCTGATGGCCCTGCTGGGAGCGGCCCTCGCGCTCCTGGTCGGGGTGCCCGGAGAAGAAAAACGGTAATTCGGCGGTCCCAATGGAACACGAACTGGTCGGAAACCTCCACATCCACACCGTCTACTCCGACGGAACGGCCTGCCATCGGGACGTGGCTCTGGCCGCGGCGCGGGCGGGCCTGGACTTCGTTGTCGTTACTGACCACAACATCTGGGTTAGCGGCGTGGAGGGGTACTGCGAAGGGGTCCTCCTGCTGGTCGGAGAGGAGGTCCACCATGTCCGTCGCATCCCCCAGGTCAACCATCTCCTTGTGTACGGAGCGGAGGCGGAACTGGCTCCCTATGCGGCGGACCCCCAGGAATTGATTCGGGCCGCGACGGAGCGGGGCGGCGTCTGTTTCCTGGCCCACCCATACGAGCGCGGCAGCCCCCTCAGCCCGAACCTGGATCCCATCCCCTGGGTGGACTGGGGGGTAGAGGGATACGCCGGACTGGAAATCTGGAACGCGATGTCGGAGTTCAAGGGGCTATTGCGCGGTCCTCTCTCCGCGCTCTTCTACGCGTTGTTCCCTTCCCTGGGTCTGAAGGGACCGTTCCGGGAAACGCTGCGCCGGTGGGACGACCTGCTCCGGGCGGGGCGGAAGGTCGCGGCGCTGGGCGGTGCCGACGCCCATGGGCAGGCCTACCGGCTGGGGCCCTTCCCGCGGGGGGGCTTTCCCTCCGGCACGCCC
>DAOUBO010000544.1:0-3344 GCA_034432695.1 Anaerolineae bacterium
GCCTCCGGCGGGCCGCCGCCCCACAGCCCGGGGAAAGGAGGAACACAGGCGCTATGAACGAGGCCAGCCTGCAGCCTTATGCCGGGTCCGACCCGGACCTGGCCGTCGGTCTGGCCCTGGTCCGGCGAGCCCGCCGGGCCCGGATCGTGGAAACCATCAAGGTGGGGACCGTCTGGATCGCCCTGCTGATCCTGCTGACTGTCGCTCTCCTGCAACTGCGCTTTGACCCCTATTACCTCGTCACCCATGTCAACTTCGTTCTCCAGGGCGTCTGGACCACCATCTGGATCTCCCTCGTCTCCATCCTGTTCGCCTCGGTTCTCGCCCTCTTCGGCGCGCTGGGACGGCTTTCCCGCAATCCGGTCGCCCAGGGCATCTCAAGTTTTTATATCTCGGTTATCCGTGGGACTCCCCTGTTGATCCAGATTTACCTGATCTACCACGGCCTTCCCCAGCTGGGCCAGCAACTGCGGGAACTGGGGTATCCCCATCTGGCTCGGTTGCTCACCCTGGACGCCTTCCAGGCCGGCGTCCTGGCGCTGAGCCTGAACTATGGGGCTTATATGACGGAAATCTTCCGCGCCGGCCTGCAGGCTGTCGGGCACGGGCAGTATGAGGCGGCCGCGGCGCTGGGGATGACCCGCTGGCAGGCGCTCCGCCGCATCATTCTCCCCCAGGCTATCCGGATCATCATCCCGGATGTGGGCAACCAGTTCATCGCCATGCAGAAAGACTCCGCCCTCGTCTCCGTGATGGGGGTCTGGGAGATCACCTTCCGCGCCAACCGCCTGGCCCGGAAAGACAGCAAGTTCGTGGAGATGCTCCTGGTGGCCGCCGCCCTCTACTGGATCCTCACGGTGGTCTCCTCCTGGCTGCAAAGTCGTCTGGAGAAACGGATGGCCCATGCGTACGAACGGTGAACCCATCGTCCGGATAGAAAATCTCCACAAATGGTTTGGACTCCTCCACGTCCTGCGGGGGATTTCCCTGGAGGTCCACCCTCAGGAGGTGGTCGTCATTATCGGCCGCAGCGGCTCCGGCAAGTCCACTTTTCTCCGTTGCATCAACCTTCTGGAAGAACCTACCAGCGGCCGTGTAGAAGTGGACGGCATCGTGGTGGAGGCGGCGGACGGCGGCCTCAAGCCCGAATACCGCTCCTGCGTGCGGGACCTTCGCCTCAAGACCGGGATGGTCTTCCAGGAGTTTAACGTCTTCCCGCACAAGACCGTCCTGGAAAACGTCATTGAGGCGCCCGTCGTCGTCAAGGGGGTTCCGAAGGATCAAGCGGTGGAGAAAGCCCGGGAACTTTTGCGCAAGGTCGGCCTGCTGGATAAACAGGACGTCCACCCGATCCGCCTCTCCGGCGGACAGAAGCAGCGGGTCGCCATCGCCCGCGCCCTGGCTATGGAGCCGAAGGTGATGCTCTTTGACGAGCCCACCTCGGCGCTGGACCCTGAACTCATCGGCGAAGTGCTGGCAGTGATGAAGGACCTGGCCCGGGAGGGGACGACGATGATCATCGTCACCCACGAGATGGGGTTCGCCCACGAGGTTGCCGATCGGGTCATCTACATGGAGAACGGCTTCATCGTGGAGGAGGGCCCGCCCGACCAGGTCTTCACCTGTCCCCGGGATCCCCGGACCCGTCAGTTCCTGGCCCGGATCATTGAGAGCGGCCGTCTGGTTTGAGGCAGCGAAATGAAGCGCGCGGTCAGCATCAGCCTGGGAAGCCCTTCCCGGAACAAACAGGTTACCGTCTCCTTCCACGGGACGCCGGTCTCTATAGAGCGTATCGGTACCGGCGGCGATGTGGAGAAGGCCCGCCGCCTCTTCGCCGAACTGGACGGGCAGGTGGACGCCTTCGGCATCGGCGGCGTGGACCTCTATATCCGGGTAGATGACCGGGAGTACCCGCTGCGAGCCGCCTTCTACCTGGTCCAGGACGTGCGCCGTACCCCTGTGGTGGACGGCCGGGGGCTGAAGCACACGCTGGAGCGGCGCGTCTTTGAGCGGGTGCGGCCTTTCCTGCCGGAGATCCCCCGCTTCCGCCGGGCCTTTATCCCCCTCGCTCTGGACCGGATCGGCCTGGCGGAGGCCGTCTCTCAGGTCGCCGACGAGGTGGTCTTCGGCGACCTGATGGTCGGCCTGGGGATCCCCATCGCCGTCCGGGGGCTTGCCACCTACAAGCGCCTGGTCCGGGCGCTGATGCCCATCGTCGGTTATTTCCCGATGCGCATGCTCTTCTACGGCAGCGAGGGGACCGAGAAGGGGCCGGAGCCGAAGTACCATCGCTACTGGAAGGAGGCCGACCTTCTGGCAGGGGATTTTATGTTTATGAAGAAGTACATGCCGGACGACCTGGAAGGGAAGTGGGTGGTGACCAACACGACGACGGCGGAGAACGTGGAGATGCTTCGGGCCCGGGGCGTCCGGCTGGTCATTACGACCACGCCCCGCTATGAGGGGAGGTCGTTCGGGACCAACGCGATGGAGGCCGCGCTGACCGCCTATGCCGGGAAGGGCCGCCCGCTCACCCAGGAGGAGTTGAACGGGCTGATAGACGACCTGGACCTGCGCCCCAGCGTGCAGGTGCTGAACCCATAGGTTCGCAGACGGAAGTTTCTGCTGGAGGGCCTATGTCTCCCGCGATCCATCACATCGCCATCGCCGTCCACGACCTGGACGCCGCGCTGGCCTTCTACCGGGACGCCCTGGGGCTGGAAATGAGCCAGCGGCGGGAGGTCCCAGAGGAAGGGGTGGAGATCGCCTTCCTCCCCGCAGGGGAAGGGGAAATAGAACTTCTCCGGCCGCTGGGGCCAGAGACGTCCGTTGCCCGTTTTCTGGAAAAGCGGGGCGAGGGGCTTCACCACATCTGTCTGCGGGTGGACGACATCGCCGCCGCGATGGAGCGGCTGCGCGCGGCCGGCGCGACGCTCCTCTCCGAGGAGCCCCGCGTGGGCGCCGATGGCACCCGCTATGTCTTCGTCCATCCCAGATCCGCCCACGGCGTCCTGCTGGAACTCTACGAGAAGCCGGGAGGAGACACAGAACCCGGAGCAGCCCGCTGGACCGGATAATTTTTCGTCCTCTGGGATGACTGGACTTTGGATAAACCGCCGGGATGTAAGCCGAAATTCATTTCGGCCTACCATGGGTAAGGCGCTCTCCCTGGCCTTCTCAGTTTGTCCAAAGTCCAGATGGGTAAACCGCAAGGGTTAAAATGATGAATCCCAGGAAGGTCGGCGAAGACCGACCGAAGGCCTCCGTAGGGGCGACCTGCCGGTCGCCCCTACAGTTCCCTGAATTTGTGTCTATGGCGGAGGATGGGGGGCCAAAAACCGCCA
>DAOUBO010000545.1:0-2309 GCA_034432695.1 Anaerolineae bacterium
GGACGAAAACGATGTTCGCCAGCCGGGAGAGCCGTCGCACCTCTTCCAGCAGCCGGTGCTTGCCCGTCGCTTCCAGGTGTTGCTCCAGGTCCGGGGCTGGAGAGAAGTGTCTGCGGATGATTTCCCCTCCGTCCCGAACGACGAGGATGATGTCGGTGATCCCTGAAGCGACCAGGGATTCCACGTGATGCTGAATGAGGGGGATCCCCGCGATGGGGATCATCTCCTTGGGGATGGCCTTGGAGGCGGGCAGAAACCGGGTGCCGTACCCGGCGAGGGTGATAACGGCCTTCATCGGGACTCCTCCTGTTCCAGCGCGTCGCGATACACGCCCCGATACTCCGGAGGCAGGAGCGCCGCGATCCGGCGCATGATCAGGTCGGTGTACTCGTCCAGTTTGGGCCCCCGCACCCGGCCACTTTCCGGGAGCCGGAAGGGCTCGCCGATATTCACGGTGACGTCGGTCCGGCGCAGCCGGGGGAGGTTCTGCTTGATCTTCTCTGTCCCCGTGAGCCCGACGGGGACGATGGGGACGTCGGCGCGGGTTGCGATGTATGCGGCCCCCGTCTTTCCGGGCTGAAGCGCGTAGACCTGGCGGGCCCGGGTCCCTTCGGGCGCGATGCCCAGGACCTCGCCACGCCGCAGGACCGCAAAGGCGCCCTGGAGGGCCTCCCGGTCTATCTCCCCCCGCCGGACCCAGATGGAGCCTGCGGCGGTCAGGAGGAGCGCGTAGAAGGGGTTGCGGCGGTGCTTGGAGGCCGCGAAGGCCCGGACCGTGTGGGGACAGACCATCAGCAGCAGGGGGAGGTCAAAGACGGAGAGGTGGTTGGTGGCAAGGATATAGGGGCCGCTGGGCGGGAAGTTCTCCTGCCCACGAATCCGCACACGTACCAGAAGGGGGAAGAGCGCACGGACCAGTTTCCGGAGAAACTCGTACACCGTCCTTTCCTCCCTAAGGGGTTCGTCCAAAGGCGAGGAGGGAGACGCTGGTCGGCGGCCCTCCGTAGACGGTCAGGCGCATCTGGAAGGGGGCCGTCGCGCCGGGGGCCAGCCCGTCTCCGACATCCACCCTCTGTTGTCGGAAACCGTTGACCAGGCCGTTCTCGTCGTAGGTTGTCGCCACGACGATCACGACCCTGGCCGACCGGCCGGGGTCCAGGTTGCGGACCGTTCCAGAAATCTCAAACTGGGGGCCATAAGGCGCGCTCCGGACGTCCTCCACTCCGAGCGGGACGTACTTTGCGGCGGATTCTCCGGCAGCCTCTCCCCGGATGAGATAGACCTGGTGGGCGACGAAGTTAGACGGGGGGGCCATAAAGAGCAGGGAGAAAGGAGCCCGCGCGGCCGGCGGGAGCAGGTCAGCAGCGGCGAAAGCCTTTCCCTCCGCCACAGGTGTGCCCCCGGCATCAAAGAGGACGACCTGGACCTGGATATTGGTCAGGGTGTAGGCGGTGGTGTTGACAACCTCGCCCAGGCAGTGGAGGCTTCCGACGGGGGTCTCGTAGAAGGCCACCCCCCGGATGCCCGCGGGCATTGGGGTCGGCGTGGGCAGGAGTTCCGTTGGGGCGCGGGCCTCTTCCTCCCCGACGGGGATGATCAACCGCTGGCCGATTTGCAGGAAGAGGGGGTTCGGGACGTTGTTGACCCGCTGGAGGGCTTCCACGCTGACCCCGTAGCGGGCGGCGATCCCGGCCAGGGTATCCCCTTCCTGTACAACGTAGATGATGGGGGGGGGCGAGGGAGTCGGAGTGGCGGGAAGCAGGCCGGAGCCGCGGGTCCCGCTCCCCGGACCGGAAGGAGCCCGCACGGTCGGGGTGGGGGGCGGGGCTGCAGGGATGGAAGCCGGGGGGGCGGTCCCGGCCGGGGTGACCACACTCCCACACCCCGTGGCCCCGAGAGCCCATGCCAGAACGGTCAGGAGAAAACAGACCCTCCAGGCAAGACTCAATGGCCTTTTCTCCACGCAAGCGCGGTGAGGTTCTCGCATCGCTCGCTCCAGGCGGTGTGGCTTTTATTCTACCACCGATTCGCGGGGAAGGGAAGCGGTGCCGGAGGGCAGGCCGGAGCCGGGAGAGGCCCTTCTTGCCGCCGTGGGGGCCGATACGTAGCGCAGGATTTATCTTGCCGATCGCGGGATGGTTCATTTTTTGCCTGAAATAGGTTTACACCTTTGAAAAGGGTTAAAATGATGAATCCCAGGAGGGTCGGCGGAGACCGGCCGAAGGCCTCCGTAGGGGCGACCTGCCGGTCGCCCCTACAGTTCCCTGAATTTGTGTCTATGGCGGAGGATGGGGGGCCAAAAACCGCCA
>DAOUBO010000546.1:0-8222 GCA_034432695.1 Anaerolineae bacterium
GGCTCTGCGGGATATGGCGGACTCTATGGATATCCCGGACGTCTCCAACTTTGTCGCCGCTCTGGTCCGCCCGACCCCCGACCACGCCTACCTGGACGCCCTGGGGGGGGAGAAGGCCTGGGGGGCCCTCCGTGATCCTGCGGCGGTGCGGGAAGCCGTCCGGGGGTGTTGGGCGGTCGTCCATGCCGCCGCCCTTTTCCGCTTCTGGGGCCCCCGCGCGACCTTCTGGGAAACCAACGTGGAGGGCACCCGGACCCTGCTGGAGGCCAGCCGCGATGCTGGAGTCCAGCGGTTCGTCCACATCTCCACCATCGCCGTGGTGGGGAAACCCCCGGAAGGAGGCATCATCACCGAAGAGACCCCCTGCCGCCCTCAGGACGCCTATCAGGCGTCCAAACTGGAGGCGGAACGGCTGGCCCTTCGGTTCGGGCAGGAACATGGCCTCCCGGTCGTTGTCCTCCGGCCCGGCGCCATCTACGGCCCGTGGGGCTCCCCCAAACTCCCCCCGTATGCCTTCAACCGGCTGTTTATCGCGGACCCCCTGCGTGGGCTGGCGCTGCGGGTCCATGGCGGGCGGCACATCACCTTTCCGGTTTTCGTCCGGGACGTCGCCTGGGCGGCGGAGGCGGCCCTCACACGCGGGCGCGTCGGGGAAATCTACAACATCTGCGGCCCCTGCGCGAGCCACCGGGAGGTCGGGGAAGTCCTGGAGCGCGTGGTGGGGCGGCGGCTCCGCTGGATCCCGGCGCCCGCCTGGGGAATGGTCGCCCTGGCGCGGCTCTGGACCGCCCTCTCCCGCCTGACGGGGAAAGAGCCGTACTACCCCATCGGGTTGTATCCCTACGTCTTCTACGACTGGCAGGTCAGCACAGAGAAGGCTGCGCGGGAACTGGGCTACCAGCCGACCCCGCTGGAGGAAGGGTTGAGGGCAACGTGGGAGTGGTATCGGAGGGCCTGCGCGGCGGGATAGCCGCCTCTGGATAAACTGCCGTATTTGTTATCGCCAGGGGTACAGGGAGGTCAGTCGCCCTCCACACTTCAGACGTGCCAGGCACTTCGGGAAGTGCCTGGCACGTCGGTCCGTTTTGTTGCAGAAATCCCGGATGATCACCGGGTCTCCGGGACGATCAGCCCATAGTTGCCGTCCTCCCGCCGGTAGAGGACGTTGATGGTCCCCTCCTCGGCGTTGAGGAAGACGAAGAACTGGTGTCCGAGAAGTTCCATCTGCTCCATGGCCTCCTCCGGGCTCATCGGCACCATCTCAAACCGCTTCACCCGCACGATTTTCCCCAGAGGTGTCTCCTCCTCCGCCGGCAGTTCTTCCACCTCCGGTCCCAACTCGGCTTCCATCTCCGTCTCCGCCCATCGCTGCCATCGGTCCTGACGGCGGGTCTTGTAGCGGTGGATCTGGCGGCGCATCTTGTCCAGCGCCGCATCAATCGCGGCGAACATATCGGCCGCCCGCTCTTCGGAACGGAGGATCGCGCGCGGGGTCCGGATGGTCAATTGCGCCACCTGCCGCTGGTTGGCCGCGCGCGTGCTCTCCACCGCCAGGTCCACCCGCACCTCGGTGATGTAGGGAAGGTAGCGGGTCAGTTTGCTGACCTTCTTTTCCACGTACTCCTGAAGCCGTGGAGTCAGTTCCAGGTTTCGGGTGTACATCTGAATTTCCATAATAACCTCCGTGTGATGGTTTGCCCTGCGTCTGTCAGACCGTCCGAGCCAGCGTCAGCGCCCAGACCTCTCGTGCGCCGCCGGCCCGGAGCGCGTCGGCGCAGGCTTCCAGCGTGGCCCCCGTCGTGCAGACATCGTCCACCAGCAGGACTCGCTGCCCCCCAACCCGCTCCTCGCGAGCTATGAAAGCCCCCTGGACATTGGCCCGGCGCTCCTCCAGCCCCAGCGCCATCTGGGCCTTTGTGGCCCGGACCTTGAGCAGCGCGCCCTCGTCCACTGGAAGACCCAGGCGGCGTCCCACCGCCCAGGCCAGCAGCGCGGCCTGATTGTAGCCCCGCGCCCGGAAGCGGGCCGGATGCAGCGGGACCGGGACAACCAGGTCCACCGGAGCCCCGCGCGCTGCCCAGCGCCGGGCCATCAGTGTGCCCAGAGGCTCCGCCAGCGAGAGCGCATGGCGGTACTTCAGCAGATGGATCGCGGCTCGCGCCGGCCCCCGGAAAGGCGCCACAGAACGCCCCCCCCCCAGCCGCAGAGGCTCCCTCTGGCAGCCCACACAGAGGGCCGTGCCCTCCTGCACCGGAGCGCTGCAGCGCGCGCAGAGGGGCTCCTGGAGGTGAGGAAAGGCCGGCAGACATTCCGGACAGATCCAGTCCCCGACCCGTTGGCACACCACACACCGGGGAGGGAAGAGCAGGCCCAGCAGCGCGCTGAGAGCCCTCTCGCGGGGTAGGACTCGCGGCCCGACGGAAGCCATAACAGCCTGCCCTCCGCTTTGCCTGCGGGGGGGGGATTACCCTCCGAAAATGGCCCGCAGAGCCCCAGACGTTATAATCTGGATGACCCCCGGGCCCAGGAGAATAATGAAGAGCGCGGGGAAAATCAGGAAGACGATGGGGATAATCATCTTGATCGGCGCCTGTCGGGCCTGCTCCTCCGCCCGCTGGCGCCGCCGAAGCCGCATCTGCTCGGATTGAATGCGCAGGACCTTGGCGATGCTCACGCCCAGTTGGTCTGCCTGAATCAGCGCGGCGACAAAGTTGGAGACGTCCGGGATATCCATAGAGTCCGCCATATCCCGCAGAGCCTCCCGACGCAGTTTGCCCAACTGGATCTCCTGCAGGACTTTAGCAAAAGCCCGGCTGAGTTCGTTGTCCCACTTCTCTACGACCTGGGCCATGGCGGCGTCAAACGAGAGCCCCGCCTCCACACAGATGGTCAGCAGGTCCAGGGCATCCGGGAGGGCCTTCTGGATCTCTTTCTGGCGCTGACGCATGCGGGACCCCAGCCAGGAGCCGGGCAGGGAATACCCCAGGGCAAACAGCACGGGGATCAGAAGGAGTTTGCGGGACATGGGCATATCCACCCGGCTCAGCAGCAGAATGGACAGCCCACCCATCAGGAAAGCCAGGATATAACGGATCGCGAGGAACTCCGCTGCGTTGATCTTCTGGGCCAGCCCGGCGATCTCCAGATTGCGCCGGGTCCGGGCCAGCGTCTGCGCGGGGGTCATCCGGTTGATGATGGCCCCCAGTTTCTGGAGCATCGGCCGCAGGACCCGCTCGCTGAAGGGCAGGGAAAGTTCTATATCCTCCAGCGACGCGGGCCGTCCCAGCGCGCCCAGTTGCGCCAGCCGCGCCTCCAGCGTGTCCTCCTCGCGGGGCGCCCGCCGGCCCACCAGGGCAACTCCGACCACCACCAGAATCAGCCCCAGTCCCAGAACCAGCACAACCGTGCTCATCTACACCTCTATGTTGGCGATCTTGCGGGTGATGAAAAAGCCCGAGACGATCCCGGCCACCGCGACTCCCAGCATGATCCACCCACAGGGATGGGTGAACATCTTCCCCATAAACTTCGGGTTGATCATATAAACCATAACCGCGACTGCCACAGGCAGCAGGCTGACGATATAGGCCGAGGCCCGGGCCTGGGCCGTCAGAGCGCGAATCTCCCCCTTGATGCGCACCCGCTCCCGGATGGTAAAACTGATGTTATCCAGCACCTCGGCCAGGTTCCCGCCGACCTCCTGCTGGACTTTGATGGCCGTGATGGTCATATCCAGGTCGTCGGAGGGGACGCGCCGCAGGAGATTATCCAGCGCCTGGCTCATCGGAATGCCCAACTGGACCTCCCGCACCAGGCGTGCGAACTCCTCCGAGGCTGGGGGCCCCATCTCTTTAGAGATCGCCTCCATCGCCTGCAGGACGCTGTACCCGGCCCGAATGCCGCTGACCAGCATGTTCAGGATATCTCCTAACTGGTCGTTGAAGGCCTTCAGACGCTTGCCCTGCAGGTACGAAATATAAAACCGGGGGAGGAAAAACCCGACGACGCCGGCTGCCAGCGTGAGGAGTGGGTCCCGCCGGAGCAGAAAGGCCAGGGCAGCCAGCCCAACCGTCGCGATGATGATGGCGGCCAGATACTCCCCGACCGTCAGTTTCACGTTGGCCCGGGCCAGTTGGGTCCGGATGTTCCGGGCGAACCCCCGCTCCGCGACGGCCCGGTCCAGCCGCTCCCCCAGGGGCGAGACCCGCCGGGCGGGTGCAGCCTTCGCCGGAGCCTTGCTGACCCCAACGGTATACCGGTCCAGCCGCGCCGAGACCTCGTCCTGCCGGCGGGCCCCCACCAGGCCGTAGATCAGAGCCCCGATCACCAGACCCACACCCAGAACCAGCAACAGCGTCTCCATCTCCGACCTCCCGAACGCACTGGGCGCCGCCGGAGGGGCCAGCGCCCGTTCCCCTTTACCGCCGCATTCGTTCCCCGACCCCGAAAATCGTGGGCGGGAGATGAATCCCCGCCGCCTCTATCTTGTCCATAAACTTCGGCCGGATACCTGTGGGGCGCAGGCGACCGATAACCTTGCCGTTCTCGTACCCGGCGATCTCAAACTTGAAGAGTTCGGACATGGTGATGACGTCGCCCTCCATCCCCTCAACAGCCATAATGCTCACCACCTTCCGGCTACCGTCTCGCAGCCGTTCCAGCTGGACGATAAGGTCCAGCGCGCTGGCGATCTGCTCCCGAATGGCCCGGTGGGGAAGGTCCATCCCGGCCATCAGGATCATGTTCTCCAGACGGGCGATGGCATCCCGCGGGGAGTTCGCGTGGATGGTGGTCATAGAGCCTTCGTGGCCTGTGTTCATCGCCTGGAGCATATCAAAAGCCTCCGGACCGCGGCACTCGCCAACGATAATCCGGTCGGGCCGCATCCGCAGCGCGTTGATGACCAGGTCCCGGATGGTGACCTCCCCCCGCCCCTCAATGTTCGGGGGCCTGGACTCCAGCGGCACCACGTGTTCCTGCTGCAACTGCAACTCCGCCGCGTTCTCTATGGTGATGATCCGCTCGTCGTTGGGGATGAACGCGGAGAGGACGTTCAGGAACGTCGTCTTCCCCGTCCCCGTCCCACCGGAGACGACGATGTTCAACTTGGCCTGGACACACGCCTTCAGGAACTCCATCGCCTCCGCAGTAATGGAGCCGAGTTCTATCAATTTCTCCGCCGTCAGCGGGATCTTATAGAACTTCCGGATGGTCAGGACGGGGCCGATCAGCGAGAGGGGCGGGATAATGGCGTTGACGCGGGAGCCGTCCGGCAGGCGGGCATCCTGGTAGGGGACGCTTTCGTCTATCCGCCGGCCCAGGGGCGCAATGATGCGCTCTATAATGCGCATCAGATGCTCCTCCGACTCAAAAGTCACGTTGGTTCGCTCAATCTTCCCGTAGCGCTCCACGTAGACGTTCTTGGGCCCGTTGACCATAATCTCCGTGATGGTGGGATCCGCCAGCAGAGGCTCCAGCGGCCCCAGCCCCAGAATCTCCGCCACAATCTGCTCAAAGAGCCGCTCCCGCTCCGCCCGGCTGAGGACGATCCGCTCCTCCGCCAGGATGTTCTCAAACATCTCCCGGATGGTCCGCCGGACCTCGTCCTGCCGGCTGACGTCCATCGTCGGGTCCAGTTCGTCTATCAGTTTGTTCTGGATGCGGGTCTTGAGGTCCCGATAGGTATCCCGCAGCGCAGACGGAGCAGGAGTCGGACGGGGAATGCGACTCTCCGGCCCGCCCGGGCCGGCCGGAGTCGCCGAGGGTTGCTGCGACGAACCTCGCTCAATTCGCCTTAACAGGGACATACGCGCCTCCTTAACGACCCATATCCATCAACCCGGAGCCCGGCGCGGCCGCGGCCCACCAGACTATCCACCCAGAAAACGCCCCAACCTCTGGACCACCTCCGGTTGGGGGGCCTCTTCTTCGGCGCCCCTCTTCTGGTTCAGCCGCTCCAGCACACCAGCAACGAGATGGACAAAGGCCTGCCCGATGGGGCGCCCCGCCTCTTCCGTGGCAATGGGAATACCCCGGTTGGCCTCGTTGATCCCTGCCCGTTCGTCGTAAGGGATGTGGGCGATCGCGGGCATCAGGGCCCGTTCAATCTGCTCCAGCCGCAGCCCCGTCCGGCGGTCGGAGTGGTTGATGACCAGGGCCAGTTTTTCCTTCGGGTATCCCAGCCGATCCGCCACATCCAGGAACAGCCGCGCGTCCTTGATGTCCGGGATGAGGGGAGTGATGACCAGCAGGATCAGGTCTGCCTCGTCCAGGAAGAGAAGCGTCCATTCGTTTAAGACGCTGCAGGTATCCACGACGATATAATCAAACTCGCTCCGAAGCCCCTCCAGAATCTTGTGGAGGCGCCGCTGGCCCTCTCCGCTCCCATCGCCGACCACCTGGTCGGCGGCCTCGGGATGGGGCGGGGCCAGCAAAGCCTTGACTCCGGAAGGATGGGGGGTCAGGACACTGGTCAGCAGGTCGCTATCCAGTTCATCGGCCCGGATGGCCAGGTCGGCGATGCTGCGGCTGGGCTGCAGGTTGAGCATCACCCCGACGTCGCCAAACTGGAAACTCCCGTCCACAACGACGACTTTCTGGCCTGCGCCGACGCGCGCCTGCAGGGCCACGGCCAGGTTGACCGCGATGGTCGTGCACCCCACCCCACCCTTAGGCGAGAAGACGGTGACCACCTGTCCTCTCCGGACGGGCCGCATCAGAGGGGGCAGGGGGCCCGTTCCGGGAAGGACGGTGGGAATGGTCGGGACGATCCGGGCGGCCTGGACCTGGCCGATCTCGTAGACCCGCCGGATGGTGGAGATGAGTTCATCGCCGCTGGGCGGCTTGACCAGGAAATCGCGCGCGCCGGCGGCCATCGCCCGGCGCATATACCCTGTCTCCCCCTGGACGGAGAGGATGACGATCTGCGCGGTGGGCACTTCCCGCACGATCTGCTCGGTGGCGGTGATCCCGTCCATCCCGGGCAGGTTGATGTCCATAATCACGACGTGGGGCTTCAATTCCCGCGCCAGTTTCACCCCCTCCTCGCCCGAGGCGGCCATTCCCACCACCTCTATATCCCGCGCGAAGGAGAGGAGTTTGCGCAGGTTCTCCCGCGTCTCGGCAATATCGTCTACGATCAGAACACGGATTTTTTCTGCCTGGCTCATCGCACGTCTCACTGAGGCGTAGCGCCAACGCTCTGGATCGCCCAATCCAGATAGGCCTTCTGAAGCGGTGAGAGTTCCGGAGCCTCCAGACCAAAGGGCAACTTGGGAGGCCGCTGGATCCCGTAGCGATTGACCAGATAGTCCAGGGTCACGGGCTCGGTGTTGGCCAGGTTGTGGTCGTTATAGCCCCGCAACACCAGGGTGATGCTCGCCTTCAATTCCATCAGGCTCTTCATCACCAGGGTGTCCTGCACATCCAGCAGCAGGAGGACAACATCCCCAGGCCTGGCCACCGGTGTGGGGGTCGGGGTGGGCTCAATGGCGACAGGGCCTGTGGGCCCCGTCGGGCCCGAAGGGCCTGCTGGCGCAGTCGGAGTGGGAGCCGGCGCAGGGAAAACGGACTCCGGCTCTGGCTCGTAGGGTCCGATCCCCATCACCAGCGCGTTCTGGATGGTCACCTGAGCGATGTAGCCCGTCCGGCCCGGCCCGCTGGGATAGACCATAATGGGCTGACCCGTGGGGAGAACCTCCATCCGTCCCAGAACCCCCTGACAGGTCATCCCCTCCGGACACTGGAGGATGATCCAGTTGTTGGGCAGCGGGCTCTGGAAATCCCGGTCCAGGTCCACGACGTTCCAGGAAGCCAGAATGTCCACCCGGTCGCCCGGTTTCAGATACCACGCGATAGCCCCCACCAGATCTACCGGGAGGGCGAACAGCCGCTTCCCGGCAGGGATGCGCAGGGAAATATCGGACCCCATCTCCTCTGGAGGAAGGGGCTCCTCTGTCAGCATCGTTGGCATAATTGGCTCTCCCTGGGCGATGGGGACCCGCACAATTTTCCCATACACTTCGTTGACGTCGGTGTAGTAGAGAGGTGGAAGCCGGTTCTCGGGCCAGAGCCAGGTTTCCACCATCCCTTCCTGGATCTTCATCCCCCGATCCAGGTTATTCCGGGCGATCACGATGGGCTTCGCCGGAACAACTTCCACGGTGGGCGTCATCTCGGCTGCCGATGGCGGCGCTCGCTGGGCCGCGCGGCGGAGCACACCC
>DAOUBO010000547.1:0-3413 GCA_034432695.1 Anaerolineae bacterium
GTGGCGGCGAGGACCTCCCCCCCCCCCCCCCCCACCCCCCCCCTGCCGCCCCCCCTGCCGTATCTGGCCGCGATGGGCGCGGCCTGGGGGATCGCCTTCCTGGTCTGCGCGGTCGGGCTCTGGAGATACCGCGCCTGGAGTCGCGTCGCGGCTCTGACCTGCGGCACCCTCTTCCAGGCCCACGTCTGGCTGAACCACCTGCTCTTTGACGCTTCCGACTATGCCCTCCAGACCCGGCCGCGGGACCTGCTGGTCAGCGCGCTCTTCCTGGGCGCTCTCTGGGGGATCCTGAACCTGCGCGGCGTGCGTCGGGTTCTGGCGACCGCGAGGGGAAAGGGCCCGGCGGCATCCTGACTGGACTTTGGATAAACCGCCGGATGTAAGCCGAAATTCATTTTGGCCTACAGGCCCCCATATGGATGGGCACCGGCAAATGGATAAAGCCCACATAACCCTGGCCTTTTCAGTTTGTCCAAAGTCCAGATCCTGAACCACGCCCCGGTATGGGAGGCGAGCATGCGCCTGGCGATCCTCTCCGATATCCACGGCAACCTGCTGGCACTGGAGGCCGTCCTGGCCGACATCCAGGCCCAGGGCACGCCGGACCTCTACTGGGTCCTGGGCGACCTGGTGGCCTTCGGGCCCTGGCCCACGGAGACCCTGGCCCGCCTGCGAGCCCTGCCCAACGTCTCCTTCGTCCAGGGCAACACCGACCGCTACATCGTGACCGGGCGGCGGCCCGCCGCGCCCGTTCGCTCCCCGGAGGACTGGGCCCGAATGCCCGGCTTCCTGGAGATGCGGGACGGGATGTTCCGCTGGGCCGTGGAGCGACTGCCCTGGGAGGATTACCTCTTCCTGCGGGACCTCCCGACCCGGCTGGAACTGGACGTCCCCAACTTCGGCCGCGTCCTGGCGTTCCATGCCAATCCGGTGGACGACGAGACCAACATCTTCCCGGACACCCCCGACGACCAGATTCGCCCGCTTCTGCAGGGAGTGGACGCGCCGCTCCTGGTCTACGGCCATACCCACCGGCCCCTGGACCGGACGGTGGACGGGATCCGGCTGGTCAACGGCGGGAGCGTCGGCTTCCCGCTGGATGGTATCCCCCAGCCGGGCTACGCCCTGGTGGACTTTCAAGGCGGGACCTGTACGGTTACCCTGCGCCGGGTCGCCTGCGATCCGGAGCCGGTGGTGGCGGAACTGGAGCGGGTCGCCCATCCCGCCCGCACGTGGCTGGCGGGGATGCTTCGCCGGGGCACACTGTAGGGAGAGCGAGAATGCCCGGACGAAAAAAACGCACCAACCAACCCCTGCGCATCGGAATTTTCCTGCTGGCCCTCGTCTCCGCAGGAGCCATGGTGGGGGCGGTCCTGCGGATAGGAGGGAGCACGGGAGGGATCGGCCTCTGCAGCCTCAGCGCTCCGGCGGCCCCGAAGGAGGCCGCGCTGGAGACCTACATCCAGTTACACGCCGACGAACTCCGGACGCCCGCCGGGACTGACGACACCCCGGTCACCTTCGTCGTTCAGCCGGGGGAGACGGCCGCGGAGGTGGCCCAGCGGCTTCAGCAAATGGGCCTCATCACCGACGCCGAACTCTTCCGCCGCTACCTGCAATACCGGGGGATGGACGCCGGCATAGAGGCCGGGACCTACACCCTCCGTCGGACGATGACCATCCCGGAGATCGCCGAGGCCCTTCAGACCGCCCATCGGGTGGAAAAGGCCCTCACCGTCCGGGAGGGACTGCGGCTGGAGGAGGTCGCGGCCGTCGTCGCTGCCCAGACGGGAATCCCGGAGGAGGAATTCCGGTCCTTCGCGACGACCGGCTGGCGGTCGTCCGACCTCCCCGTGCAGTACGGCTTCCTGAACACCCTCCCGCCGGAGGCGACGCTGGAGGGCTTCCTCTTTCCGGAGACCTATCGGTTGCCGGAGGACGCGACGGCCTACGACGTGGTCGCCCGGATGCTGGCGACCTTTGACGCGCGGGTGACGGAGGAGATGCGCCTGGCAGGGGCCAACCAGGGCCTGACCCTCTACCAGATGGTCACCCTGGCCTCCATCGTGGAGCGGGAGGCGGTGGTGCCCGACGAGCGCCCCCTGATCGCCAGCGTCTTTCTGAACCGGCTGCGGAACGGCTGGCTCCTGGGCGCTGACCCCACCGTCCAGTATGCGCTGGGGTACGACGAGCGGCAGGGGACATGGTGGCGACGGCTCTATTTTGACGAACTGGGGATCGCCTCCCTGGCTGATATAGACCACCCGTACAACACCTACCGCTACCCCGGCCTGCCGCCGGGGCCCATCTGCAGCCCGGGGCTGGCCTCCATCCAGGCCGTCGCCTTCCCGGCCCAGACCGATTACTTCTACTTCATCGCCGACTGCCACAAGAACGACGGGAGCCACCTCTTCGCCCGCACCGAGGAGGAGCACAACGCCAACTACGCCTCCTGCGGCGGCACCGCTCCTTAAATCTCACCTTTCCCGTTTCGCGCTTCACGCTCCCCATCCACGGAGGTCTTTATGGCCACCCAGACCTACGATGTCGTGATCGTCGGCGCCGGGAGCGTCGGCCTGCCCGCGGCGTTCTTTATGGCCGACGCCGGCCTGAAAGTCCTGGTTATAGACCAGTTCGCCAGCCCCGGACAGGGCTCCAACAAGGCCGCCATCGGCGGCATCCGCGCCACCCACTCCGACCCCGCCAAAATCCGCCTCTGCCTCCAGTCCATTGAGGTCTTCTCCACCTGGGAGGAGACCTACGGGGACAACATTGAATGGTACCAGGGGGGCTACTGCTTCGTCGCCTATCGGGAACAGGAGGAGCGCATCCTGAAGGACCTCCTGAAAGTCCAGCACGCCTACGGGCTGAACATCCAGTGGCTGGACCGGGACGACCTGCTGGAGGTGGTTCCGGCGTTGAACCCGGAGGGGCTCATCGGCGGGACCTACTCCCCCGGCGACGGCTCCGCCTCCCCCCTGCTGACGGCCCACGCGTTCTACAAGCGCGCCCGGGAGCGGGGCGTGGAGTTCCACTTCCGGGAACGGGTGACCGGCATCATCCGGCGGCGGGGGCGCGTCGTGGGCGTCCGCACCGACAGGGGCGGCTACGCCACCGACATCGTCATCAACGCCGCCGGCCCCTGGGCCCGCGCGGTGGCCCAGATGGCCGGGCTGGACGTCCCCGTCGTCCCCGATAGCCACGAGGCCGGCATCACCGAACCCGTCGCCCGCTTCCTGGAGCCGATGATCGTGGACATCCGGCCCGCCGAGGGCTCCAAGAACTACTACTTCTACCAGCACAAACCGGGCCCCATCGTCTTCTGCATCACGCCGGAGCCCCCCATCATCGGCACCGACCGGCGGGGGGCGGCCGCCTTTCCCCCGCGGATTGCCCCCCGGGGGGTGGGGCTG
>DAOUBO010000548.1:0-4579 GCA_034432695.1 Anaerolineae bacterium
TGGCGGGCCGCTGAACCCGTACCCCAAACCGGTCGGGCTTGCGCGATTGAGCAACCGGTGGTATAAGGATGCCACTGCCAGATTCGCTCAACCGGAGGCGGGAAATGACAGTGGCTTCTACGTCTCTCTCCCGAAGGATCCAGGGCTGGATCACGCTGGCGCGGCCGCCTTTCCACACCGTCGGGATTCTGCCCTACGCACTGGGGGCCGTGATGGCCTACCGGGCCACAGGCGCGTTCCCCTGGGCCCTGTGGGGTTGGGGGACGCTGGCCGTCGTGCTCATTATGCTCAGCACCTACCTGGCGGGGGAGTACTTTGACTACGAGGGGGACCGTATCTCCCGCCAGGTGAGCCCCAGCCGCTTCGCCGGTGGCTCCGGCGTCCTGCCCGCGGGGATTCTGGACCGCCGGGGCGTGCTGATCGGAAGCGTCGTCGCCCTGGCCCTGGCCGCCGCTGTGGGGCTTATCCTCTGGCTGGGATACCACACTGGCCCCTGGACCATCCCGCTGGGCCTGATCGGGATGATCGGCGGCTTCTTCTCCTCGGCCCCGCCGGTCCGTTAGGCCGCACGGGGGGTGGGGGAACTCTGGATCGCCTTCTGCTATGGCTGGCTTCCCGTCGCCGTGGCCTACTACCTGCCCATCGGACGGCTGGACCCGCGGATCCACTGGATCAGCGTCCCTATCGCGGCCACGATCTTCAACGTCATTCTGCTGAACGAGTACCCGGACTACGTGGCCGACCAGGCCACCGGGAAGCGCAACCTGCTGGTCCGTCTGGGGCTGGAGAGGGGGGCTTATCTCTTCGCCGCGGCGCACGCCATCGGGTGGCTGGGCATGGTCGGCTCGGTTGCAGCCGGCGCACCGGCCCGGACGCTCCTCTTCTACGTCCCCGTCTTCCTGATCTCGGCGGGCCTGGTCGTGGCGGTCCTTCGGGGAGTCTACCGCCACCCTCGCCGCCTGGAAGTGGCCTGCGGCCTGAATATCCTCGTCAATCTGGGGACAACGCTGGCCTATATCCTGGGCTTTCTGGTATGACGGACGTGTCGGGCACTTCGGAATCGGACTTCGGATAACCGCCTGCCCAGAATCCGGTTCGGAAAGCGTTCGGCACACTCTTTGAGAAAGGCAGTGTGCCAGAGGTGAATGAAAAATCCACGTTTCCTCCTGAGAACCATCGCCGCAAAGTCCTGCCGTTTTTCTGGCCCCCGTCCCTGCTTCTGAGACAGGGGGCCAGTGTTGTGTCTTTCGGCCTGCTGGTCGGGTGGCGGTATATGCCCTACTGGCTGGCCCGGGAGAGCGTTCGGTCCATGCCGGTGGCGGCGGGCGCCATCGGGATGGGCTGCATCGGCTTCCCGGCCCATCCCGCCTGGGAGGTCACCGCGGCCTGCAACCTCCGCTGCATCCACTGCCACGCCTCCGGGGGCCGTCCTGCCCCCGACGAACTGACTACCGCCGAGGCCAAACGCCTGATAGATGACCTGGCGGACGTCCGGGACTTCCGGATGCTGGTAGCCCCCGGAGGCGAGCCGCTGGTACGGCGGGACGTCTTTGAACTGATGGAGTATTCCCGGCGGGTGGGCTTCTACAATGTCATCGCGACCAATGCCACGCTGATTGACGACGAGGTGGCCCGCGACCTGCGGCGGGTCGGCGTGGTCGGGGCCGCCGTCAGCCTGGATGCCCCCAGCGAGGCGGTCCACGACTTTGTGCGGGGGTCCCCCAGCGCCTATGAGCGGGCCATCGTGGGTATGCGGGCCCTCCGCCGGGCCGGCGTTCTCCTGCAGATCAACGTGACGGCGATGAAGTACAACATAGACCTGCTGGACGAACTGCTGGCCCTGGCCGACGAACTGGGCTCCAGCATCATGCTGCTCTACCAGTTGGTGCCCGTCGGACGGGGGGAGGGGATCGCTGCGGCCTCGCTGGACCTGACGGAGAACGAGCGGCTCCTGCGCCTCCTGGCGGAGAAACAGCGGGGCATCCATCCCATCGTGGAGCCCGTCGCCGGCCCCCAGTACTGGCCGTACCTGCTGGAGCGGCGGGGGTTGAAAAGCGGCCTCTGGCTCCGTCTGGTTCGCCCTTTGTTCCACGGGTGCGCGGCCGGGCGGGGCTTCGTCTACATCAAGCCCAACGGCGACGTCTGGCCCTGCCCGTTTGTGGACGTTCTCTGCGGAAACGTGCGGGAACAGCCGTTCCGCGAGATATGGGAGACCTCCCCTGTCTTTCAGGACCTGCGCCACCGGGAGACCCGGCTGAAGGGCAAGTGTGGGCAGTGTCGCTACAACGGGATCTGCGGCGGCTGCCGCGGCCGCGCCCTCGCCCTGACGGGGGACTACCTGGCGGCCGACCCAACCTGCTTTATCCCCTCCTGAGGAGCCCCTATGGCAACCATAGAAGCGGAAATTGTCCGAATCCTGCACGAAGTTCTGAATACCATTGGATGGCCTGGCGTTGTCCTGATTATGGCGCTGGAGAGCGCGAACATCCCGATCCCCAGCGAGGTCACGATGCCGCTGGCCGGCTGGATGCTGGTTCAGGCGAAGGGGCTTCCCCTCTGGCGCGCGGCGCTGGACGGGGGCTTCTACGGCGCGCTGGGCTGCACGCTGGGCTCCGTCGCTTCCTACCTGTTGGGCCTGTGGGGCGGTCGCCCTTTCCTTCGGCGATGGGGCCGATACATCCTGATTTCGCAGCACGACCTGGAGCAGGCCGACCGATGGTTTGCCCGCTGGGGAGACTGGGCCGTCTTTATCTCCCGGCTGCTGCCCATCGTACGCACGTTCATCTCGTTCCCGGCGGGCGTGGCTCGGGTGCGGTTTCTCCGCTTCGCGGCCCTCAGTTTCATCGGTTCTTTCCTCTGGTGCGGGGCTCTGGCGATAGCGGGGCACGCCTTTGGGAGCGAGTGGGAGCGGATCCGGGAAATCATGCGCCCCTTTGACATCCCCATCGCCATCGCCATCCTGGCCGGTATGGCCTACTACATCTACCGCCACATCCGCCGGGCCCAGGTGACGACGGTTCCAGAGGCGGAGTAGGTCTCTGATGACGCTTCTCCAGCACCTGCGCGAACTCTGGGCCTACCGCGACCTGATCTACAACCTGGTCCTTCGGGACCTGAAGGCCCGCTACAAGAACTCCGTTCTGGGCATCGCCTGGTCCTGGATGAACCCGTTGCTGATGATGGTGGTGTACACGGTGGTCTTCAACATCCTGGCGGGCCGCTCCAACCTTCCCCACTACCCGGTCTTCATCCTCTGCGCGCTGCTGCCCTGGAACTTCTTCGCCGGCGCGGTCTCCCAGGCTACCAGCAGCATCGTGGAAGCCGCGCCGCTGATCAAAAAGGTCTACTTTCCCCGCGAGGTGCTCCCCATCTCCGCCGTCCTGAGCAACATGGTGCACTTCCTGATCTCGCTGCCGGTCTTCTTCCTGCTGGCGCTGGTGCTGGGCAGCCCCATTACCGGCTGGGCCCTCCTGTTCCCGGTCGCCCTGCTGATCCAGGTGATGTTCACTCTGGGCGTGGGGTTCATCACGGCTACCCTGAACGTCTTCTACCGGGATACCCGACTGATCCTGGACGTTCTCCTTCTGGCCTGGTTTTTCCTCACGCCCATCTTTTACCCGCTGACGACGGTGCCGGAGCACTACGTGTTCCGGGGACTTTCCATCAACGTGCGCGCCTGGCTCCTGCGGCTGAACCCGATGGCGTCTATCATCTCCTCCTACCGGGACATGCTGTACTGGGGGACTTCCACCGCGTGGGACTTCCTCCTGCGGACAGCGGTCACTTCCCTGGGGGTTCTGGTCGTCGGATATCTCATCTTCCTCCGGTACAGCCCCCGCTTCGGAGAGGAGGTATAGCCGACGCCCCTCCGCGCTGCAGGAGTGGCCGGCAGGGCTCTGGGGCGATCAGCCGGGTTCTGGGACGACCAGCAGGTTGCCCCTACTGTTCTGGGGTGATCGGCAGGGCTCTGGGGCGACCAGCAGGTCGCCCCTACCTGGGCCTTCGCCGCTCTCTCTGTAGCGCAGGATTTTGCGGCCTAATACTACTGGCCCGACAAACGGGTAGGTCGGATTGCCAATCCGACAGCGGGTAGGTCGGATTGCCAATCCGACAAGCGGGCAGGTCGGATCGCCAATCCGAACATGGAGACAAATCGTCTGAGCGTTCACCCGCTGGGTGGTTTTGACCCCCTCATCCCCTCTTGCCGAGAAGGGGAGAACAGGAGAGGTTCTGGTTACCTGACACCTTTGCCAACTACCTGCCTCAGACTATCCGGGAAGGGGCATTGCGAGCCCCCGAAGGTGGCGAAGCAATCTTCAGAATGGGTCTTTGGTTACTTCGGGCGCTTAGGCCCTCGCAATGCCCCCTGCTGGGGAAACTGTCAGGTACTGGACTTTGGACCAACTGAAAGGGCCAGGGAGAGCGCCTTACCCATGCTCCATATGTGGGCTTTATCCATTTGCCGATGCCCATGTATATGGGTGGCCCGTAAGCCGAAATGATGAAGTTTGACAAATTAATCCAGACACATAGTACAATCAGGGGAAAGCGCCGAGATGGAGGTGCACAACCATTCCAA
>DAOUBO010000549.1:0-9055 GCA_034432695.1 Anaerolineae bacterium
ACCCCCGTTTGGGGGTGGGTGGGCCGGATTGGCAATCCGACCTACCCCCGTTTCGGGGGAGAAGGGGGGAAGGGGGATGAGGGGGTCAAAACCACCCAAGGAGGCGACTATGCAGGAAGAAATCATCATCTCCGGCTTCGGCGGTCAGGGGACTCTCTTCGCCGGGCAGGTCCTCGCCTACGCCGCGATGGATGCAGGCCTCCACGTCACCTGGATCCCTTCCTACGGCCCGGAAATGCGGGGCGGCAAGGCCCGCTGTACCGTCATCATCTCGGACCAGGAGATCGGTTCGCCGCTGGTCCGCCGGCCCAGCGCGGCGATCGTGATGAACATCCCCTCCTTTGAGGCCTTTGAGCCGATGGTCAAACCCGGCGGCGTCCTGGTGGTCAACCAGTCCCTCATCCCCAACCGGAGCGGGCGGGACGACATCCGGGTCCTCTACGTCCCGGCGTCCGACCTGGCGGTGGAAATGGGGAACGTCCGGGTCGCGAACATGATCTGCCTGGGCGCGCTGGCGAAGGCTCTGGGGGTCCTGCCGCTGGAGGCGCTGGAGCAGGCTCTGGATAACCACCTGGCGGAACGTCACCGGCAGTGGCTCCCGCTGAACAAAGAGGCCCTGCGCAAAGGCGCCGAGTTTGTCCCTTAAAAATCACGAAGGGCACGAAGGGACACGAAGGACACAAAGATTCTCTTTTTCCCTTTGTGTCCTTCGTGCATCCTTTGTGACCTTTGTGGTTGTGACCTTTGTGGTCAACATTGAAAGGAGTCGGGCATGATTATCGGTATCCCCAAAGAACGACGAGAACTGGAGATGCGGGTCGGGCTGACCCCCTACGGGGTCAACCTGCTCACCCGCGCCGGACATATCTGTTACGTGGAAAAAGGCGCCGGCGAAAGTTCTGGCTTTTCGGACTACGACTACGAGAAGGCCGGCGGCCGTATCGCCTACTCCACCGAGGAGGTCTACCGGCGCGCCGATATGGTGCTTAAGGCGGTCCGACCCACCCGTGAGGAACTGGAGTGGACCCACGAGGGGCAGATCATCTGCGGCTTCCTCCATCTGGCGGCGGCCCGCCGGGAGACCGTCCAGATGATGCTGGAGAAGGGGGTCACCGCGATCGCCTACGAGACGATAGAGGAGGATGACGGGACCCTGCCGGTCCTGCGGACGATGAGCGAGGTCGCGGGGCGGATGGCACCGCAACTGGCCGCCACCTTCCTGCAGAGCAACTGGGGCGGACGGGGCGTCCTCTTAAGCGGCGTCCCTGGCGTCCCGGCGGCCCGGGTCGCCATCCTGGGCGCGGGGGTTCTGGGCACCAACGCCGCCCGCGCTTTCTACGGCCTGGGCGCAACCCTCTACATCCTGGACATAAACCAGGAAAAACTCCGCCGGATAGACGAGATGTTCAGGGGGCGCGTTACCACGATGGTGGCCTACCCCTTCAACATCGCCCGTGTCGTCCGTTTCGTGGAAGTCCTGGTCGGTGCGATACTCGTCCCCGGCGCCCGGGCCCCCATCCTGGTCACCCGCGAGATGGTCCGCTCTATGAAGAAAGGCGCCGTCATCCTGGATTTCAGCATAGACCAGGGGGGATGCGTGGAGACCAGCCGCCCCACCAACTGGCGGGACCCGGTCTTCGTGGAGGAGGGGGTCGTCCACTTCTGCGTCCCCAACGCTCCGGGGATCCTGCCGCGCACGTCCACCCACGCCTTCAACAACGCGGCCTGGCCCTACATCCGCCGGATCGCCGACGAGGGGCTGGACGCCGCCCTGGAGGCGATGCCGGGCCTCCAGCGCGGCCTGGCGCTGCGCGATGGCCGGATCGTCAACGAAGCCCTGGCCGCCGCCTTCCAGGCGTCGGCGCCGAAAGGGTAAATCCCCACGCGAAGGAGCATCGTATGCCAGCAGGTTGGAGTCGCATCTACGAGAGCAAAGTCACCACAGCCGAGGAGGCCGTAAAGGCTATCCGGTCGGGGAACCGCATCTTCCTCACTGGCAACTGCAGCGTTCCCCAGGTTTTGCTCCAAGCGCTGGTTCAGCGGGCCCACGAACTGGAAAATGTGGAAATCTGTCATGCGCTGACCATCGGAGCCAGCGACTACGTTGCGCCGGAGATGGAGGGACACCTGCGGGCCAACGCCCTCTTCATCGGCCCCAACGTCCGCCGGGCCGTCTGGGAGGGTCGGGCCGACTTCACCCCCGTCCTCCTCTCCGAGTTCCCCCTCGTTTTCCAGAAAGGCATCCTGCCAGTGGACGTCGCCTTTGTCCACCTTTCCCCGCCCGACGAGCATGGCTTCTGCTCCTACGGCATTGAGGCCGGGCTGACCAAGACGGCGGCCGAGTCGGCCAAAATCATCATCGCCGAGGTCAACCCCAACATGCCCCGTTGCCTGGGGGATAGTTTTATCCACGTCAGCCGGATAGACTACATCGTCCCGGTGGACTACCCCCTGATGGAGCTCCCGATGACCACCGGTGAGCCGTCGGAGGTCCATATCCGTATTGCCGAACACATCGCCGAACTGATCCCCGACGGCGCGACGATGCAGATGGGCATCGGAGAGATTCCCGACGCCGTCCTTCGCTTCCTGCGCCATAAGAAGGACCTGGGCGTCCATACCGAACTCTTCTCCGACGGCGTCATAGACCTGGTGGAGGCTGGCGTCATCACCAACGCCCGCAAAACCCTCCATCCGGGCAAGATCATCGCTGGCTTTATGCTGGGAACGCGACGGCTCTACGAGTGGGCCGACGACAACCCCATCATTGAACTCCGTCGGACCGAGTACGTCAACGACCCCTTCATCATCGCCCAGAACTACCGGCAGGTGGCCATCAACTCCGCCATAGAGGTGGACCTGACGGGACAGGTCTGCGCCGACTCCATCGGCCCCAAACTCTACAGCGGCGTCGGCGGGCAACTGGACTTCATCTACGGCGCGTCCCGCTCCGAGGGGGGCGTCCCCATCATCGCGCTCCCCAGCACGACGACGCTGAAGGACGGGACGGTGGTGAGCCGGATCGTCCCGATGCTCAAGCCGGGCGCGGGCGTCGTCACTACCCGCTACCACGTCCACTACGTCGTGACCGAGTACGGCGTCGCCGACCTCTACGGGAAATCCATTCGCCAGCGGGCCCAGGCCCTCATCCGCATCGCCCATCCGGACTTCCGGGATGAACTGACCCGCGCGGCGAAGGAGTTAAACTACATTTAGGTGAGACCGCCCGTCGCGGCGGCGGGAATTGTCGCCGCGACGGGCCGGAGACCCACCGTTCTGGAGGGCTGGAATGGGGTTGCTTTCCAAACTTTCACTGACCCGGCGGCAGGCGCTGATCCTCATCGTCCTGGGCATCGCAGATTGCCTGGTCCTGGGCATGCTGGTCCTCGCTGTAGCGCTCACCCCGCGGGTGGCAGGGGGGCAACGGGCCGCGGCCTCACCGACCCCTACCGGGACCCCCACACCGGCCCTCCCGCCCACCTGGACTCCGACGCCGACCTTCACCCCTGTCCCGACCCCCACCCCCCGCCCGACCATCGTCCCGACGCAGGGGCCGACTCCCACGCCGTTCCCGACCTTCACCCCTACCCCCATCCCGCCGATAGAGCCGGTGAACGGCACCTTTGACCAGATCACCCTCTACGACGTCCCGGGCTGGACGGTGGAGGCCGTGGTGAACTGGCAGCCGGGCGAGCCCTACGATCCCAACAACTCCTACGCGCTGCCCAAGTTCAAGTACGCCGACGACCCGCGCCGTCTCATTACCGGCAATACCCTCCAGATTGAGTCCACTGACCAGTATGCGAAGTTTCAGGTTGCCCTCTTCCAGGTCGTGGACGTCCCGGCGGGGATGAAGGCCCGCTTTGAGATCAGGGCGAAGGGATACTCGGACGAAGGCGGTATCATCGTCCGGGCGGGGATTGACCCCCAGGGCCGGGCAACCTGCAAGTACGCCACCTGGGGCCCTGCACAGACCATCAATCAGAACAACGATGTCGTCGCCCTCCGCTCCCCCCAGGTGACGGTGGGGTCGGGCGGGAAGGTGACCCTCTGCTTCTTCGCCCAGCCGGAGTGGGCCGTTGCCCACAAGGCGGCCTTCTTTGATGACGCCCGGGTGATTGTGGCTCCGTAACGATGAAACGCTACACGTCCCAAACCACGCTGTTGCGCGGCGGCACCCTGGTGACGCCCGACGGGGTGCTGAAGGCCGACCTCCTGATCCAGGGGGAACGCATCCAGGCCATTGGGCGGGGCCTGCCCCTCGCGCCGGACACGGCCGTCATAGACGCCGACGGCCTGCTGGTTCTCCCCGGCGTCATAGACGCCCATGTCCACATCGCGCTGGACACCGGCATCTACCGGACGCCCGACGACTGGTTCAGCGGCACCCGCGCCGCGGCCTGCGGCGGCGTCACCACGGTGGTGGACTTCGCCACCCAGTTTCCGGGCCAGACCCTCCGGGAGGCCGTGGAGGCCCGGCTGGCGGAGGCGAGGGGCGCGACGGTGGACTACGCCTTTCACGTGATGGTCACCGACCTGCCTCCGGGCCGGGAGGAGGAACTGGCAGCCCTGCGGGAACTGGGCACGCCCAGCATCAAACTCTACACCACCTACCGCCCCAACTACTACGCCGACGACGCGACCATCCTGCGGCTGATGGAGGCGTCGGCCCGGCTGGGGATTCTCCCCCTGGTCCACTGCGAGAACGACGCGCTGGTGACCGCGCAGACCCAGGCCCTCGTTGCCGCGGGGAAAACGGGATGGCGCTACCATGCCCGGGCCCGCCCCGCGCTGGCGGAGGTGGAGGCCATCCGACGGATCCTCTTCCTGGCCGAGGCGGTCCGCTGTCCCGTCCACATTGTCCACTGTTCCACCGCCCGCTCCGTGGAGGAAGTCACCCGGGCCCGGCAGGCCGGCCAGCCCGTCACCTGCGAGACCTGCCCCCAGTACCTGCTCCTGGACGATTCGGTTTACGCCGGTCCGGAGCCCTGGCGATACATCCTCCAGCCGCCGCTGCGCGCGGCGGGGGAGCCGCAGGCCCTGTGGGACCAGGTCGCGCGGGGGGCAGTGGACCTGATCGCCACCGACCACTGCGACTATACCCTCGCCCAGAAGACCGCGGCCAACGATTTCACCCGCACCCCCGGTGGCCTGCCCGGCCTGGAGACCCTGCTCCCGCTGATGTACACCCACGGCGTCGCCGCGGGTCGGCTGACGCTGCCCCAACTGGTCTCCCTGCTCTCGGCGAACCCGGCCCGCATCTGGGGGCTCTGGCCCCGCAAGGGCGCACTTCTCCCTGGCTCCGACGCCGACATCGTCCTCTACGACCCGCAGCCGGAAGGTGTCCTGCGGGCAGAGGACCTGCACCATGTGGCAGGCTATACCCCTTATGAGGGGATGCCCATCCGGGGGCAGATCCGAACGGTCTTCGTCCGGGGCCGCATGGTCTACCGGGAGGGCCAGTTTGTCGGGAAGGAGGGATGGGGCAGGTTCATTCCCCGCCCGGCGGCAGGGGAATCCTGAGGGCTTTCCCAGCGCCGTCGCCACCGCTGGTTATTCAGCCGCAGCATAGCGGCTCGCATCGGCCGTCGCCGCGTCACTGCCCACCACGAAGGGCGCGAAGGATCCCCATCACCACCCGCCGGGAGACCTGTGGCAACCGCTGCAGAAAACCCGGTGCGGAAGGAAGCCCCTGTAGCGCGGGCCGCCGGTCCTGTCCACAGGCAGGCAACCTGCACCACATAGGAGCGGACAACCATGACGTGGAGAACCCTTGCGTGCCTCCTGATGGTCTCCTCCCTCTTCTGGGGCCTCTTTGCGACGGAGGCCTGGGGGGATGAGTCCCCGTCTCCGGGAGCGCCCCCGGCCGTCCGCGGCGATGTGGTCTGCGTGCCACGCCGCCTCTGGCGGTGGCGGGAGACCCGCCCCGAATACGGCCCCGGCGCGACGGCCTACCGGGTCGCCCATATCCGCCTGCCCGACCCCCTCCCCCAGTTGCCGGTGGTGGAATTCAAGCCCGACCCGGAGGAGGACGTCGTTCCCTTCACCTATGCCTACGTCCAGCGGCTTCCCCTCGCCATCTCCCGCCGCCCTATGGAGGCCCAACTGGGGCTCCCCCCGGTCCGGGTTCTCCTTTCCGGCAAACAGTGGGTAAGTGTGGTGGGAGTGGTGGAGTACGAGGGAAAGCAGTGGGTTCAGATTAACCGGGACGAGTTCGTTCCCGCCGACGCGCTGGTCTTCGGCCGCCCTTCCACCTTCCAGGGCGTGTACCTGACCGACCAGCCGACCTACCCGTTCGCCTGGGTCAACCGTCCGGTGCGCCCCTCACGCGTCCCTCAGGGGCCGCCGGACCCCGGCGCGCCGCTCTATTCGCGCTACCAACTGGTTACCATCTACGCGAAGGAGTTCCGCCCACCGGAGGAGATGTGGTACCTCATCGGACCGGACCAGTGGGTGGAACAGAAATATCTCTCGGTGGTGACGGTGGACCCGCCGCCCGCGGGGGTCGGGCCGGGGGAGCGGTGGATAGAGGTGGACCTCTTTGAGCAGACGCTGGCCGCCTACGAGGGGGGGCGGATGGTCTACGCGACCCTGATCTCCAGCGGTCGGGCGGGATATACGCCGACGCCGCCGGGTCTCTACCGCATCTGGGGAAAATTCCCCCTCACCAAAATGAGCAACCCCGACGTACAGGATGGGAGTCCGATCTGGTACTACCTGGAGGACGTGCCCTGGGTGATGTACTTCCACGGTGCCTATGCGCTCCACGCCGCTTACTGGCACGATGCCTTCGGGTTCACCCGGAGTTACGGGTGCGTGAACCTGCCCCCACGGGATGCCCGATGGCTCTTTGAGTGGGCCGACGTGGGCACGCCGGTGTGGGTTCACTTCACGCCCCCGTTCCCAAAAATGGGAGGGCCATGAAAGACCTGGAAAAGCGCGTGCGACAGTTGGAGCGCATCCTGGCTGTCAACGTAGAACTGGTCTCCAACCCCCAGCAATCCTCGCTTCTGAACCGAATTGCCCAGACCGCGGCCGAACTGACCGAAAGCGAAAGTGCTTCCATCCTTCTGCTGGACGAGCGGACCGGCGATCTGCGCTTCTGTGCGGTTGCGGCGGAGGCAATGGCCACCCGACTGAGCGAGATCCCCGTCCCGGTGACTCAATCCATCGCGGGAAGAGTCCTGCAACAAGGGCAACCGGAGGTCATCCCCGACGTTCGGGCAGACCCGTGCCATTTCGGGGAGGTCGGCCAGACCGTCGGCTACGAGGTTCGCTCCATCCTGGCCGTGCCGCTGCAGGTCCAGGAGCGGCGCATCGGCGTTCTGGAGGCGGTCAACAAACGCTCCGGCAGGTTCACCCAGGAGGACACAGAGATTCTGACCATCCTGGCCGCTCAGGCCGCCGTCGCCATTGAGAACGCCCGGCTGCTGGAGGCGCTCCAGGAAGCCAACCAGAAACTGCAGGAACTGGACCGGCTGAAGTCGGACTTCATTACCATCGCCTCGCACGAACTCCGAACGCCTCTCAGCCTGATCCTGGGCTACGCCAGCCTGCTCCAGGAGCAGCAGCGGGGCAGCCGGGAAGTGGAGGGGGTCCTGCGCGCGGCTGTCCGCCTCCAGCACATCATAGAGACAATGGTCAACCTCCAGTACCTGGAGACCGGTGAACTCCCGCTCTTTTACGAGGTGCTGGACCTTCGGGAGGAGGTCATCCAGGCCTGCCAGACTCACACCACCCTTGCGGAGGCCAGCGGCCTCACGCTGGCCTTCGTTGTCCCCGAAAAGCCGATCCGGGTCCGGGCGGACCGGGAGAGAATCCGGCTGGTGCTGGATAACCTCCTCTCCAACGCGATCAAGTTCACCCCCTCCGGAGGTCAGATCCGGGTGAGGCTGGAGGAGCGGTACGGCAACGCCGAGATCACCGTGATAGACACCGGGGTGGGGATCCCGCAGAAGGCCCTGGGACGGATTTTTGACCGCTTCTATCAGGTGGAGAGCCCGATGACCCGGCGCCGGGGCGGCCTGGGACTGGGGTTATCCATCGTCCGGGAGATTGTGGAGAAACACGGGGGACGCGTCTGGGCGGAAAGTGTTCTGGGCCGGGGAAGCCGGTTCGTCGTCCGGCTCCCCCTGGCTTCCTCAGAGTAGAGGTACATCCGTCCGTCGGCGCGGAGTATCCGGACACGAACGAAGGGTGCGACCGCACCGCGGCCGGGCCCACTGAAGTTTAGCCTCTTTCGGGGCGGCGAGAAAATCCCCCACTCTCGCTCTTTGCAAAGCCCCCTTGCCCCCTGGTATAACGGGGAAAGGGGTCATTCGGCAGGCCGAAAGGGCCACCCATTATGAACCATCCCAGGATCAGGGGGAGAAAATGCGCGAAGAACCTCGCGCCGACCGCATCGCTCGTCTCCGGGAGGAACTGGAACGCCGGGGGCTGGACTGCCTGGCGCTCGTGCCGGGGGCCAACCTCCTGTACCTGAGCGGCCTCTCCTTCCACCTCAGCGAACGGCCCATCGTGGCCCTTTTCCCGGTGGACGCGCCCCCGGCCATCGTGCTCCCTGCGCTGGAAGAGCCGAAACTCCGGCACGCGACCTGCGCCTTCCAGGCCTACCCCTACACGGACGAGGAAGGCCCCATGCGGGCCTTCCAGCAGGCCTGCGCGGCGCTGGAACTGGCCGACGCCCGTATCGGCGTGGAGGAACTCCGAATGCGGGTGATGGAGGCCCGACTCCTGGAGCGCTACGCCCCCGGATGCTCCCTGATCCGGGCCGACGACGTCATGGCCGCGCTGCGCATCTGCAAAGACGCGGAAGAACTCCGCCACATCCGCAGAGCCGTCGCAGTGGTGGAGGGAGCCCTGCGTGCCGTCCTCTCCCAGGTCCGGGCCGGGATGACGGAGCGAGAGGTCGCCGGGTTACTGATGGTGGAGATTCTCCGCGGCGGAGGAGAGGGGGTCCCCTTTGAGCCCATCGTCGTCTCCGGGCCCAACGCCGCGTCCCCCCATGCCGTCCCCACCGACCGCCCCCTCCGCCCCGGCGAGACGGTCATCATAG